>JAYTXG010000187.1:0-21250 GCA_043743375.1 Sphingobacteriia bacterium | reverse complement strand
GTGTAGTAGTCGTTTGCATATTCAGCTGGCCCCACCAAGGCATTTTTAGCAGATGAAATTCTGTTTCCAACTATATTTGGTTTGTAATGTTTATCGTCTAACTCCAATTCTTTAATTACTGTTCTTAAAACAGATCTACTATCATCAGTATCATAAATAGTAAAATTGCTCGGGTATCCTAAACGAGTTGCTTCTGCCCTAAGTATTCTTGCAAAAACGCTGTGAAAAGTTCCGATATATAAATTGCGGGCTTCGGAGTTGCCTAAAATTTTCTCAACCCGCTCTTTCATTTCAGCCGCTGCTTTATTGGTAAAAGTAAGTGCTAAAATATTAAATGCATCTACCTTATATTCTGCCATTAAATGAGCAATACGGGTTGTTAATACTTTTGTTTTACCGCTTCCTGCCCCAGCTACAATCATCAAAGGCCCGTTAATATGGGTAACCGCCTCAAGTTGTGGTTCATTTAAACCAGCCAAATATTCCTGCATATAATTATCACTTTCGTGTGCAAGATAAGTGCTTGTTAGGCATAAAAAAACCCTCTGTTTGAGCAGAAGGTCTTTAATAAATTTAAATTTTATTATTTTTTGGTTTCCAATAATTTAAAGAATTGATCTAATTGAGGTAAAATTACAATTCTCGTTCTACGGTTTGTAGCTCTACCTTCTGCTGTAGAATTATCACCTATTGGAATATATTGCCCTCTACCAGCAGCAGTCATTCTTTTAGGATCTAAACCATAAGTGTCTTGTAAAATTCTTACAACAGTTGTTGCTCTTTTAACACTCAAATCCCAGTTATCAATAATTTGACCACTTCCACGAATTGCCAATGAATCGGTATGGCCCTCCACTAAGAATTCAATATCGGGTTGAGCATTTAATACTTTGGCTACTTTTCCCAACACTTCCTTTGCGCGATCAGTTACTTCATAACTACCTACTTTAAATAAAAGTTTATCTGATATGTCAACATATACAACACCCTTATCTACTTTAATATTGATGTCTTTATCATCTAAGTTACCAATTGCTCCCTTCAGGTTCATAACCAATGCCATGTTTAACGAATCTTTTCGTGCAATAGAGCCCTGAAGATCTTTGATATAAATGTCTTTAGCGCCAATATTCTCTAGCGACTTTTTAATACTTTCTGCTTGAGCGCCAGTTACAACCGACAAGCCTTCTAATTGTTTTAAAACAGTATTACTATTTTGTTTTAAAAAGTCGGCTTGATTATTTAAAGTGGTAATTTGAGCTTCTTGTCCAGCTTTTTGTGCCGCTAACTTATCCTTATCGGCATTGGCTTTATTTAATTCATCTTGTAAGCTTCTGTACTTACCCTGCATATCGGCATAATTTCCTTTTAGTTCTGCGTATTGGGCTTCGGCTTGTCGCATTTGTTTTTGACTAACACACGAAAACAAACTAATAGATGCAAATGCAGCAAAAAAATACAATTTCATATTCATAGTATAAATGATTTATTCAAAGTAATTATAATGAACGCAAAAGCAACATAAAAATTGTTTAATTCTAGTATAATTAACAAATAAATGAAACTGTGGGTGCTTCATTGTACCATATAGGATAAAATTCTTGAAAACGTTCATCTACCACTTTTCGTTTTATTTTTAAAGTAGGAGTTAAAATTCCATTTTCAAGGGTCCATTCATCTTTAAATAAAATCATTTTTGCAATCTTTTCGTGGTGTTCTAATTGTTGGTTTAATGTATTTAATAATTCAGTTAATTGAGTAATAATTGAAGCGCCTTTTTCGGCAAGTGCTTTTTGTGTGAGGGTACAAAGTAAAAGTGGTGCGGGCATGCCAGAGCCAACTACACAGGCTTGTGAAACAAAAGAGTGAGATAATACTTTTGTTTCTATGTTACTCGGAACTACATATTTTCCTTTGCTTGTTTTAAACTGATCTTTAATTCTTCCAGTAATAGTTAAATAGCCATCTGTATCTATTGATCCTTCATCGCCGGTTTTTAACCAATCTCCTTCAAACATTTCTGCAGTTAATTGAGGCTCTTTATAATAACCCAACATGGTTGCATCACTTTTTACCAATACTTCATTTAGTACACCCAATTTTACTTCAACGCCGGGGTAACACTGGCCAACGGTTCCAAATCTTACAGAATTTTTTCTGTTTACATGAGATAATGCAGCGTTTTCTGTCATACCGTAAGCTTCTTGAATAGTCATGCCTAATTTAAAAAAGAATTCTAATACCGATTTATTGATAGGAGAAGCACCAGTATAAAAATATTTGCATTTTTCTAATCCTAATTTCTTTTGAATGGCTTTTTTAATGATGCTCGAAATAATTGGAATACTAAGCAATCGGTTGAGTTTTTTAGCAGTCATTTTCTTTAAAATTTCCTCTTGCATTTTTTCCCAAATTCTTGGAACAGCCAAGAATACTGTAGGTTTAGTGTATTGAAGATTTGCAGAAAAAGTATCCATCGATTCTACAAAATACACTGTGCCTCCTGTAAAAATTGCACCACATTCTACCAACATTTTTTCTGCAACATGGCAAAGTGGTAAGTAAGAAAAAAATAGCTCATTAATAAATGGCGGGTTACTTTTTAAGAAAGATTGTGCAGCAAATGACATTGCATGAAAATTATGCATCACACCTTTTGGTTGCCCAGTAGTTCCTGATGTATATACAATACTAGCCAAATCTTTTGAGTTGATATTGGGTATGCCTTCAAGAGGTTGATTATTTTTTACTAAATCATCCCAATTAATACATCTATTATTAAAATAAAATGGAAAACTTATTTGTGTAAGTGATGAAGGAATTCCTTTTCTGATCAATTCGGGATTATCTAGTTTACCTAGAAAAATTATTTTTGCCTCGCTATGCTTTAGTATTTCTCCAACTGCTTCAGGTGTAATATTCGGATACAAGGGCACTGAAACCATCTCTGCCATTGAAATTGCTAAATCGCACATAATCCAATGCGCACAATTTTTACTTAGTAATGCTACCTTATCTCCTTTATTTAATCCACTATTTTTAAGATAGTTGGCTATGCTTCTAATTTCTTTTCCAGCTTCTGCCCAAGTAAAATTTTGGTAAACACTTTTAACAGGTTCACTTAGAAAAAGATGACTTGGTTTTTCTTTTTCAAATTTGCAGAAAGCATCTACTATGGTTGGATATTGATTATTCATATTTTTATTTTTTTAAATGGCTTAATCCTAGTGATGGATTTTTTCCTTGAATAGCTGCGTAAAAATTAATGATGAATTGTAAATCTGCTTCTACATTGGTTGTAAGATAAAAAGGTTCGGAAAAAGAGATTTCTTTTTTTGTAAAATCGAATCCTGTTAATATAATTGGAATATTGGCTTTTTGAGCAATGTGATAAAATCCTGTCTTTAATCGATCCACCCTTTTTCTTGTTCCTTCGGGAGAAAGAATAAGTATAAAAGAATCATGTTGATTAATTGTATTAACTACCTGATCTACTAAATTGTTATTATGAGTTCGATCTACAGGAAACCCTCCCATTTTTCGGAAGAAGAATCCAAACGGTCCCTTAAATAGTGAGTCTTTGCCTAGAAATTTAAAATTATATAATTTGAGTTTACTTCTCACTGCAAGTCCCACTACAAAATCCCAACTACTGGTATGTGGCCCCATTAAAACTACTGCCTTTTTTATATGAAAAGGATAGTTATCGGCAATTTTCCAACCTTGTATTTGTAGAAATAGGCTCCACAGTATACGCATAGCAAACATTTGATCAAGATCAAGATAATGAAAATGCGACTATTGCAGTGTATTTAATTAGAAAATGAATTAATCAAATGAGCAATTTTCTATTTTAATTAAGCGTTTAATTAAAAATTACTGCTATGAGCTCTTTCAGAAGTTTTATTGGTTCCGAATTAATATCGCTCCAACGGCATATTTCTGCCTTAAGAAATATGATTCCAGGGAATATTAAATTAAAACCAACTGAGCGAAGAAGCATGTTTAAACTAAATACAAAACGGCAAGAATTTGTTGAAAAAGCCATTATGTTTATGCGAAGAAACCCCAGCACAATTCCTTCTTATGTAGATATAACTGTTTGTAATAATTATTTGAATCTTTATTCGCAATATGCGGAGTTAATTATTGAGGTAAATGAGATTAAATTAAAGTTAGAAGATGCCAAATTGTTAATTGGTCATGAAATTTTGCAACAATCGAGGGCTTATTTCCAAAATGCGAAAACCGCTGCAAACTCTGGTATGCAAGATTTTGAGATTATTTATAAAGATCTCCATCCTCATTATGCAGTTGGTAGAAATAGTAAAAAAGGAACAAGCGTATATTCATAGTGTACTATTGTAAAAATAATTGTAGCATTAAAAAATTTTAAATTGAACATACATCAAAAAATAATCATCATCACTGCGCCCTCGGGTGCGGGTAAAACATCTATTACTCAATTTTTATTGAATAAATATTCGCTATTATCTTTTTCAATTTCAGCTGCAACGCGTAAACCTAGAGCTGGAGAAGTTGATGGAGAGCAGTATTATTTTATGAGTGAAGGGCAGTTTAAAACTAAAATAAACGCTAACGAATTTGTAGAATGGGAAATGGTGTATGAAGGTAATTATTATGGCACTTTAAAAACGGAATTGGAACAAATTTGGAACCAAGGAAAAACCCCTGTTTTAGATATAGATGTAAAGGGGGCTATTCATATTCAGCAGGAATTTGGGAAAGATTGTTTATCGATCTTTATTGAACCACCTTCGGTGGATGAATTAAAAAAGCGATTAGAAAGTAGGGGCTCAGAAACGGCCGAAAGCTTAGCAACGCGCATTAATAAAGCCAGTTATGAAATTTCTTTTAGTCATCAATTTCAACACACTATTGTAAATCATGATTTGGCAATTGCTTGTGCGGAAACAGAGCAATTAATAAAAAATTTCCTAGCTTGGTAAATGTGTTTGCGTACATTTATTCTCTAACAATTTGTATATGTCGATATTTACCAACAAAACAGTATTTATTACCGGTGCCAGCAGGGGTATTGGAAAAGCAATGGCTTTAAGATTAGCTGCAGAGGGAGCCAATATTGTAATAGCTGCTAAAAGTGTTTCCGAAGATCCAAGATTGGGAGGCACCATTTATACTGCTGCTGCAGAAGTAGAAGCTGCAGGTGGAAAAGCATTAGCAGTGCAATTAGATATTCGTAACGAAGAACAAATTGAATCGGCTGTAAAGCAAGCTGTTGAGAGATTTGGTGGGATCGATGTGTTGATTAACAATGCATCGGCTATTAATCTTACACCAACAGAGCAAACAGAAACCAAGCGTTTTGATTTAATGCAGAGCATTAATGTACGTGGTACATTTTTAATGGGAAAGCATTGTATTCCGCATTTGAAAAAAGGGAAGAATCCACATATTATTACATTATCTCCTCCCATAAATTTAGATCCAAAATGGATGGGCGGACATATTGCCTATACCATTACCAAATACAGTATGAGTATGTTGGCATTGGGCTGGGCTGCAGAATTAAAAGGAGCCGGAGTAGCTTCTAATGCATTGTGGCCAAGAACAACTATTGATACTGCTGCGGTAAGAAATTTATTGGGCGGTGAGGCATTGGCTAAAATGAGTAGAACAACAGATATATTGGCCGATTGTGTATATTATATTTTATCAAAGCCATCGCAACAATGCACGGGTAATACTTTTGTAGATGAAGAAGTGTTGGCAGCAGAAGGCATTACGGATTTAGAAAAATATTCTGTAGTTCCTGGTGCGCATTTGTATAAGGATTTGTTTGTGTAAACACTTGTTAACCCTGAGCCTGTTGAAGGGCGGAATTGCGTAGTTAGGTTTATAGAGTTTATAAGGCTTATAATTTCATTTCGATATAGTCTCGTCTTAAACGAGATTGAAGAGAAATTAGAGATCAAAATTGGAAATATTTATCAACAATCTAGGATGCAGATTGGGCTTCATCTGAATTAGAAGCAATTACCCTAACTCCAACACTAACCTACCATTTTTAAAATAACTCAATTTAGCTGTATTTTATTCATCCCAAAAAGCAATGATATTTACCTTCTTGAATAAGTTTAGCAAAATTTTGTAAATTACTAACTGTTGGCTTTGGAGTATAATTATGCCATTTAGCATCTGCCCTTATCCAAAATACTTTCCAAATATTTTTTGTTTTTACAAAGGTTGCTTTCGCAAAAAGATGTTCAAGAATTATTTCGGGCTCGTTCCATTGTGGTCTTATTGGCTTCTTATATGTTCAGCAGGCCTTATTCTCGAAATGAAATTTTCCATTACCTCAATAATTTCCAATGGTTTAAAAATAGCTATTGCCATATTTAACAAAGCTATTTTTAGGTAGCCTATAATTATCAGGATTTTTGTTTTTCAACGCTCTTTATAATTAATAAATGTTTGTTGCTAGTGATTAAATGTGTTGCCTTCCCTTAATTAGCAAAAACAATTTCCCCCGATTTGTTGTGATTGCCGTTTTAGTATCATAATTCTATTAAAAACTTGTAAGTTCTTTTGATTATTATGATCTGGCATGATTATTTCTTTATAATGGTATAAAAAAATAATATGAAAAAAATTTTACTAATAGTATTGGTTATATGTATTACTGGAACCATTTCTATACAAGCGCAAACAGTAACTTCAGATTCAATAAGTATATTGAAACAAGAGAAAAAAAACCTTGTAATAAGCAAACGATTGAATGAGAACAAACTTAAATTAGCCAAACTTCAGAATACTGTTCAAGAAAAAACAAATGACGTCTCCTCTACTACTAAAAATGCCCAGAATGCAGCTGCAGACAATAAAGAAGCAGCACAGAAATTAAATGATGATTCGCAAGATAAAAAGCTAGCAAGAAAGTCGAGGCGAGATGCGAAACTTGCTCAAAGTGCTGGAAAGGCCGGGCGAAATGCGAATGATGGTCTAAGTAATCTTCAAAACGATATTGAAAAACTAAAGAAACAGATTGCTAAAGACGAAGCAAGATTAGGGATATCTCAGCCATCTGTAAGGCAATAAGTTTATGTTTGTTTTTAGAGATATTTCTTTATAATCCTATTCGTTTCTTTTTGAGTTTTATTAGTAAGTATTATTTTATAACAATTATACTTACATTCGTATAAAGCCTCTTTATGCGAAAACTTATTGCAATAATTTTCTTTTCTTTTGCCTTTTTATTAATTCAAGCTCAAACCAATATTGGGTTACTAAAAGACAATTCCATTAAAAGCATTGATGGTAAATATGATGGCTATAAAAATATTGCTCTTCAAATTTGGGGTTTTGCAGAAGTTGGTTACAAAGAAGTAAAAAGCGCTCAACTACTACAAGAAACATTAAAAAGCAATGGCTTTACCATTCTATCGGGTGTTGCAGATATTCCTACTGCATTTGTTGCAAGTTACGGAAGTGGTAAGCCTGTAGTTGCCATATTAGCCGAATACGATGCATTGCCAGGCTTATCTCAACAAGCTATTCCAGAAAAAATACCAGCTATTGGTTTAAATTCGGGACATGGTTGTGGCCACCATTTATTTGGAACAGCTTCTGTTGCAGCGGGTATAGAATTAAAACAATTAATAGAATCTAAAAAGTTATCAGGAACTGTTCGAGTTTATGGCTGTCCTGCAGAAGAAGGTGGTAGTGGAAAAGTTTACATGGTAAGAGCAGGTTTATTTAATGATGTTGATGCTGTTATTCATTGGCATCCGAGTGATAGAAATGGAATTACGATGAATACGGGTTTAGCAAATAAATCGGCCAAATTTCGTTTTAATGGATTATCAGCACACGCATCTGAATCTCCCGAAAAAGGACGCTCTGCTTTAGATGGTGTTGAAGCAATGGATAATATGGCCAATATGATGCGCGAACATGTGCCCCAAGAAACACGCATTCATTATGTAATAACACAAGGTGGTAAAGCCCCCAACGTTGTACCAGAATTTGCAGAAGTATTTTATTATGTACGAAACCCTAAAAGAGATTTAGTAGTAAGCATTTTTGATAGATTAGTTAATACTGCAAAAGGTGCTGCATTAGGTACAGATACCAAAGTAGATTATGAAATTATTGGTGGAACACATGAACTGTTGATCAATAAAACATTGGCAGAAAACATGCAACAAAATCTGCTAAAAGTAGGAGGTGTAACTTATACTGAAAGTGAAATAGCTTTTGGAAAAAAGATACAAGCGTCATTAACTTTTAAAGCACCCTTAATTGAAAAAGCAAATACGATTGATCCCTTGCAACAAATAGTTACTGCAAGCGGTGGATCTACTGATGTGGGCGATGTGAGTTTTGCCGTACCAACAGTAGGGCTAGAAGCCGCTACCTGGATACCAGGCACTCCTGCTCATAGCTGGCAAGCGGTTGCATGTGGTGGAACAGAAATAGGAACCAAAGGAATGATGATAGCTGCCAAAACAATGACGCTTACTGCAATTGATTTATTTACCAATCCCGCTTTAATAACAAAAGCAAAAGATGAATTTAAATTAGCCAAAGGCGATTATCAATACAAAGCTTTATTGGGCGATAGAAAACCCGCATTGAATTATAGAGACTAACTGTTTATTCTTCGAATCGTTCTGGGCGCATTTGAGGAAATAACAATACATCTTGAATAGATACTTGATTGGTCATCATCATGCACAAACGATCTATTCCTATGCCAATACCCGAAGTAGGGGGCATACCATATTCAAGTGCACGCAAAAAATCATAATCTATAAACATGGCTTCATCATCGCCACGTTCCATCAATTTTACTTGCTCTTCAAATCTTTCGCGTTGATCAATAGGGTCATTTAATTCGGTGTAAGCATTTGCTAACTCCTTACCATTTACCATTAACTCAAAACGCTCTACCAGTCCGGGTTTGCTACGATGCCTCTTAGTAAGTGGACTCATCTCCACTGGATAATCTATAATAAAAGTGGGTTGTATAAAAGTATGTTCACTGGTTGCTCCAAAAATTTCATCAATCAATTTTCCTTTACCAATATTTGGGGGAACATCAATTTTTAATTGTTTGCAAACATCACGCAAGCCCGCTTCATCCATTTCACCAACATCAATGCCCGTATTTTCTTTAATGGCATCATGTATGCTGATGCGTTTGAATGGAGCTTTGAAGTTGATGATTTTATCTCCCAAAACAACATCAGTAGTTCCGTGAATGGTGATGGCAATTTTTTCGAACAGCTGCTCGGTAATTTCCATCATCCAAATATAATCTTTGTAAGCAGTGTACCATTCTAAAACAGTAAACTCCGGATTATGGGTACGATCCATTCCTTCATTTCTAAAATTTCTGCTGAACTCATACACCCAATCGAATCCACCCACAATCAATCTTTTCAAATAAAGCTCATTGGCTATTCTTAAATAGAAGGGAACATCTAAGGCATTATGATGGGTTGTAAACGGACGGGCAGCGGCACCTCCAGGAATTGATTGTAAAACAGGAGTATCAACCTCTAAAGCACCCTGTGCATTCAGGTATTCGCGAATGGTATTAATAATTTTGGTTCTTTTTACAAAAACTTCTTTTACTTCGGGATTTACAATTAGGTCGGCATAACGTTGGCGATACCTGAATTCGGGGTCGGTTACTGCATCAAACACATTTCCTTCCTCATCTCTTTTTACTACAGGTAAAGGCTTCAGCGATTTAGTTAATAATGTAACAGTTTCGGCGTGGATAGAAGTCTCCCCAGTTTTAGTAATAAATGCGTATCCAGTGCAGCCAATTATATCTCCTAAATCGAGGCCATGTTTTACAACATCATCAAAAAAAGATTTGTCCTCACCATTGCAAATATCATCTCTTTTAACATAGAGTTGAATAATGCCTTTACTATCTTGAATTTTAATAAAGAAAACTTTTCCTTTATCATTAATACTCATAATTCTTCCTGCAACACATAAGCCAGTAAACTGATCTTTTGTTTCTTCTGTATAACTGTTTTTTATGTTTACAGAATAATTATTTACAGGATAAAGCGGCGCAGGAAAAGGGTCAATGCCAGCTGCTTGCAATTTTGCAAGTTTCTCTCTGCGGATTAATTCTTGCTCTGAAAAATGTACTTGACTCATAATAATTTTCACTTTGTAATCTACAAAAACAAAAGTCCCGCAGAAGCGAGACTTTGTATATGGATGGGTTAGTAAGTACTGAGAAACGAATTTCCCTACACAATATTAAAAATACTTTTTGCTAATGCAAAAAGTATTTTTAATAATTTTATTAACATTTGTGATAATGATGTTAATTAAGTATCATTTTCTGTAAATGTATTTTAAGAAATATGAGTACATTATTTAGTGAAATAAATAAAAATTAAAATATATATTTTACTGTAACTATTATTAATAATGGGTTACAGAGGATATGTTTTTTTACAAAAAAAATGTAGAAAGAAAAAAAACAAATTTTTTAAGTAAGAAAGTATCAAAAAATCGGATAGTTTTTTTGTCTTTGCTCCGAAAAAAAAACTTTGAGAAAAGCCACACTTACTACCTTTAATGGACCAAAAACGCGCCAAATGAAGTTTCCCTCTCCAGTTTCGGTTGAATGGATTGCTAATATGATACACGCAGAAGTTGTAGGAAATACCAATGCAATGATATTTGGCATCAATGAAATTCATAAAGTTGAGCAAGGTGATTTAGTGTTTGTTGATCATGCAAAATATTACGACACTTGTTTAAAAAGTGCAGCCGATTTTATTATCATCAACACGAAGGATGTAAATATTCCAACCGGAAAAACAATTTTAGTTGTAGATGATCCTTTTGAAGCATATCTAAAAATTGTAAATTATTTCAAACCATTTACTGCCGCGCAAAAAACAATTAGTGATGATTTAATTATAGGAGTAGGCACTGTAATTATGCCAAATGTTTTTATTGGTAGAGAAGTGATTATTGGCAAAAATTGTATTATTTATCCAAATGTAACTATCATGGATTTTACTGTTATTGGTAATGATGTGATGATAAAATCTGGTTCGGTAATTGGGGGCGATGCGTTTTATTATAACACCAAAAAAAATCGCCAATTGTGGTATAAAAAAATGCAAAGTTGTGGCAATGTAATAATAGAAGATTCGGTAGAAATTGGGGCAGGTTGTACAATCGATAGAGGGGTTACGGCTTCTACAAAAATTGGATCGGGCACCAAGATAGATAATATGGTACATATAGGGCATGATGTAACAGTTGGCAAGAATTGTTTATTTGCTGCACAGGTAGGAATTGCTGGTGGAACAATTGTTGAAGATGGAGTTACGCTTTGGGGGCAGGTTGGGGTAAATAAAACAATCAATTTGGGTGAAAATGCAGTGGTGATGGGACAAAGTGGCGTGACGGCTTCAATTGCTGGAGGAAGAACCTATATGGGCACCCCCGCCGAAGACGTTGCTATTAAAAGAAGAGAGTTTGTTTGGATTAAACGCATTCCTGAACTTTGGAAAAAAGTAATGGATTAAATTTTACTCTTTTAAGTTGGCGTAATTTGGAATATAACCATCTTTTAAAAGAATACGTAGCAAATCTTTTTCTAATGAAACAACAGGATATTCTACAAACCTGCCGATTTCTTTCTTTTTATTGTAAACAATTAAGGTTGGAACTCTTTGAATATTTAGACCAACTTCCTCTCCTTGTGGGCTTTTTTTATACATATCTGCACCATTACCAACTGTAATAATAGATAAGCGATTTGTGTCGAACTTAGCGGCTAATAGTATTTTGATCATTTTGGGAACTTGCTGTTTACTATCGCCACACCAAGTGCCCATAAAAATAGTTATTTCCTTTTTTTTGAGTAAGGGTTTTATCAGTTCAACTGTAGCAGTATCAATAACAAAAGCATCAAAATTGGTATTAAACCAATCTCTAAAATTGTGGTTTTGAAAAGCTGAAATAGAGCAATGCCCGAGTAGCATTGGTTGCCCGTTTTCATTAGTAATTTCTTGATTAAGAATTGGTGTTTTAGCCTGTGCAAATATGGTCTGATTGGATATTGTATATACAAATACAGCAATAACCATAGTGATTAATTTCATAATAAATATTTATTGGTTAACTCTAAACAAACTCTTTCAATTGATTTTTCGAGGGAAGTGTATTTAAAATCGGGAAATTGATTAAGTAGTTTATCACCATTAAACCTAACAACTGCTTGGGCAGTTTTGGCTGTTTCTTTAGTAAGTAAAGGATCTTTTCCAGTGAAGATTGCTTTAAAAGCTTCTAATCGCCAAACAATTGATGCAATAAAAGGAGTTACTTTTTTCAGCGCTATTTTTTTACCAAACTGTTTTGCGATTAGTGCAAATATATCTTTGTAATAAGCATTGTGTGCACTAATAATAAATCGTTCTCCAGTAACTGAAGATTGCATAATCGTAATCATTGCATTAACTACATCAAGCACATCTACAAAACCGCTCATGCCATTGGTGTACCAAGGAAATTCATCATAAGCAGATTTAAAAATGCTAGACGAGCCATTATTCCAATCGCCAGCACCCAGAATAATTACGGGGTTTATAACAGCTACTTCAAGTCCTTCACCCATTCCTCGCCATACTTCTAATTCGGCTAAGTATTTTGTCTTGCCATATTCGCTATTGCTAGTTTCGGCTGTCCAATTCATTGTTTCATCAATGGGCTTCTCCTCCCGAATTCTTCCTAAAGCAGCAACCGAACTAACAAACAATAATTTTTTTACTCCACTACTAATACAAGCATTTACCACGTTGGTAGTTCCTTCAATATTGGTTTTATACAATTCATTTCTTTTAGAAGGGTTAAAAGAAACTATTGCAGCACAATGATAAACCTGTTGCACATTTTGCATGGCATCTTCTAAGGAGGCAATATCTATAATGTCTCCTTTAATCCAATCTACTTTTTCTGCACCACTATAATTAGGAATGTTGTTTCTATATAATGCACTAACTGCTTGATTGGTTTTAATCAATTGTTGAATTAAATGAGTTCCAACTAATCCGGTTGCTCCAGTTACTAAAATCATTGTTCACATTTATTGCATACACCACTTACCACTAAGTCGGTTTGAACTGCTTTGAAACCCTTTGGTAGCTTTACTTTTGGAACACTTACATGATCTAAGCAAAAGGTAGCACCACATTCGTCGCACATAAAATGAACATGATCATCGTGGTGATGGCCTTCTATGCAATCATCTTTGCAAAGTGCATAACGAACAGAATTATCGGTAGTAGGAATGGTGTGAATAATTCCTTTTTCAACAAAAGTTTGTAGGGTTCTATATATAGTAACCCGATCAAATTCGATACTGCTTTTATGTTCTATATCGGCATGTGCCAAAGCACTTGCTGATTCTAAAAAAAAAGAAAGAATTTTTTTTCTAGAGTCTGTTATACTTAGTTGATGCTTTTTTAAAGTTTCGGTAACCTTATTTTGCATTTGTATATTTTAAGGATTATTACTAAAAATGCCATTTACAAAATTACCTGTGCTAGACTTTTCTGCTAATAAAATCTGGATGTCTTTTTTTAATTTTTCCAACTCATCTTTTTTTAATCCATCATAGATTTGAGACCTCACTCTACCATCTTTATCAACCAAAGCAAAAAACTGTGTATGAATAAATTGGTCTTCAATTTTTTCGAAACTATTTTTTGGATCGTCTAATAAATAAGCGGTTCTGGCCATACGGTACAAGCTGTCTTTTCGGCCAGTTACAAATATCCACTTATGCGAATCTACTTTTAAAGAGTCGGAGTATCTTTTTAAAACTGGAACAGAATCTGTTTCCGGATTACAAGTATGAGAGAGAATTAAAAAATCAGGTGCTGATTTAAAGGTTTCATAAATAGTTTTCATGTTGGTATTCATTTTTGGACAAATACCTTTGCAAGTAGTAAAAAAATATTCAACAACTGTTACTTTACCCAGCAAATCTTTATCTGAAAACGGTATTCCATTTTGGTTGGTGAATTGAAATGGTTTAACATAGCTAATAACCGCAAGTTTTTTCTTCCACATATCGTTATCGCGGAAAAGAAAATAATAAAATCCCGCTACCAATACCAGAAAAAATGCCAAGTATCCTAATAACTTCTTACTCATAGTACTATTTAAGGGGTAAAGGTACAGCCGAAACCACAATTATTTTGCAACATAGTTGCACTGTTGTAGATTTGCACTTGAATGAGTTTAAAAATCAACTGGGATGCATTAGGAATTACAGCTTCAGTAGCATGTGCAATACATTGTGCCATTTTGCCACTTTTTATTAGCAGTTTGCCATTGTTTGGAGTAAATATTATTGAAAATCTGCGCTTTGAATACCTAATGATTGGAATAGCTTTTTTTGTAGGAATATACTCGCTTTATCATGGATTTAACAAACATCATCATAGCTGGTTACCAATTCTACTTTTTTCTACAGGAATTACATTATTGGTTGTAAAAGTTAGTTTGCATGAATTGCGATTTTGGTTGCTAGTACCATCTGTACTTTTTATTGTGGCAGCTCATTTCGTCAATTTTCGTTTGTGCAGAAAACATAATCATTCACATGCCGATGATTGTGTTCATTAACAGTTAAGCCATCTATTTCCTTTATTTTTTAGCAGAATAGTAAAGAACCGATGATTTGTAAATAAGTTTGTATATGCCTGTATTAAGTAAGCCTATTATTACTCCACCATTCTGGCAATTCAATGGACATCTGCAAAGCATCTATCCAAGCTTATTTAGAAACGTAAAATTTGCTTATAATAGGCGCGAAAGATTAGAAATTCCGGATGGCGATTTTGTGGATCTCGACTGGTCATGTTCCACAAAGCAGCACAAAAAATTAGTAATTATTACGCATGGGTTGGAGGGCAATTCTACAAGGCATTATGTTATCGGAATGGCCAAAATATTTTCAACAAATGGATATGATGCTTTAGGATGGAATTGTAGAAGTTGTAGTGGCGAAATGAATAGGTTAGCAAGGTTTTATCATCATGGCGATGCAGCTGATTTAAAGTTGGTGATAAACCATGCAATTACTTATTATCAATACGATGAGATTATTTTGATTGGATTTAGCATGGGCGGAAGTTTAACTTTTAGGGCAGTAGCTGAAGACCCAACTTGGGTTCCTAAACAAATAAAATGTGCAATTGGCTTTTCGGTTCCATGCAATTTAAAAGAAAGTGTTGATGCTTTATCTACGGGGGCAAATAAAATTTACCGCCACCGTTTTCTAAAGAAGCTCGGCATTAAAATAAAGTTGAAGGCGGTATTATTTCCTGATAAAATAAATGCTGAAGGATATGATCAAATAGATGATTTTATTGATTTTGATAATCGGTATACCGCACCATTGCATGGTTTTAAAGATGCATTAGATTTTTATGAAAAAGCTAGTGTTGGTCCATTTTTAAAAAACCTTCAAATACCCTCACTTATTGTGCAGGCAAAGAATGACCCCTTTTTATTACCTAATTGTATACCATTAGAAGAAGCCCAAACTAACCCATTTATTTTTTTAGAAATTCCCCAAAAAGGAGGTCATTGCGGCTTCATGGAAAAAGGCCAAGAATATT
This sequence comes from Sphingobacteriia bacterium, assembly GCA_043743375.1. Classification (GTDB taxonomy): domain Bacteria; phylum Bacteroidota; class Bacteroidia; order Chitinophagales; family Chitinophagaceae; genus Sediminibacterium. The sequence goes on along the minus strand of JAYTXG010000187.1, from coordinate 5,588 downwards.
CATGGGCCGAAAAAAGAGCACTCAACTTTGCACAAAATTACTAAGTAGCTATTTTTTATTATAAATAAGTCGTATGACTAATAAATAGAGAATTAAACTTTTTGTTTGTGGCGGCGAATAATTTGTTTTTAATAGCATACATTTTCATTTAAAGGGTAAAAATAGCAAGAAAATCAATATTGGCGTATGAACATACCCCAATGCTTTTAATCAATCAATTGAACTTGTTGGATGACAAACAAGGAGTTGATATTGATGAAACTTGCAGAAAGAATAACCGTCGTGAGAAAAGAAAAAGGCATGAGCATTCACGGATTGGCCGACTCTGCAGATATAGAATATAGTTTATTACAAAGAGTTGAAAAAGGAAAGGTTAACCTCTCCTTTTGTACGCTTATAGCAATCGCTCGAGGGCTAAATATTGATTTTGATGAGTTAATGAAAGGACTCAAATTTCCCAATTGAACCGTGAAAAAATTTTTGTAACAGGTATTTATACCTAGTTTAATGTAAAGAATAATCTACAAATTGCCAATATAAAACCCCAATGACGCAAAAAATATCATGAAAAATCAAATTGACAAATGAATAAAAAGTCGATTAGGGTACTCATAGTAGATGATCAATATGTTTTCAGACTGGGGTTAAAAGCGTTAATTCACAATATGGAAGGCATTGAAGTTGTAGGGGAGGCTTCAGATGGATTAATGATGATTAAAAAAGCCATTGAATTAAAACCAGATTTAGTACTTACGGATATCAAAATGCCACAATTAGATGGTATAGCAGCTACTAAGGAATTATTTAAATTGTTACCCGACAGCAGAGTAATTGCCTTGAGTGCTTATATAAAAGATGATTTAATTTTACAAATGCTCGAATCTGGAGCTATGGGATACCTTGTTAAATCTGCTGATGCTATTGAAATTAAAGAAGCAATTGAAACAGTATTTAATCGCAAACCTTATTTCTGTAAAGAAATAACTTTAAGGCTTACAGATATTGTTACCAAAAATTATAAGCTCCCATCTAAAACGGAAGCAAATTTTACGGAACGCGAATTAGAAATTATTCGTTTAATCTGTAGCGCTTTTACAAGCAAAGAAATAGCTAATACATTGCATTTAAGTAAAAGAACAGTTGAGGGCCACCGAACTAGAATATTAGATAAAATAGGCGCAAAAAGTATTGCGGGCATTATTACGTTTGCCATTGAATCGGGTATTTATCAGAAAGCAAACTAAGCTTTTGCTTTTTCAAAAAAAGCAGTACATTACAATTTTTAAATCATTTTAATAAAATTACTGATGAAAGTAAAATACTTTTTCATAGCTTTTTTTTGCCTGCTAACACAATTCCAATTATTATTAGCTCAAGCAGACTCCAAAGACACATTACCCGTGCCTAAAGAAGAAAAATCAGTAACCAAACATACGGGAACAATTGGAGGCAAACTAATTAGCTACACAGCAACTGCTGGAGCGTTAATACTTAGAAATGAGCAAGATGAATCTGTTGCCTTTTTTGGTTACACAGCTTACACAAAAGATGGCGAAGCTGATGCATCAAAACGCCCTGTTACATTTTCTTATAATGGCGGACCAGGCTCTTCTTCAATGTGGTTGCACATGGGCGTAATGGGGCCAAAGCGTGTTGTAGTAAATGACCCTAACGACAACGGTCCGGCTCCTTATAAAGTAGAAGACAATCAGTTTTCTATATTAGATGTAAGTGATGTTGTAATGATTGATCCTGTAGGAACTGGAATTAGCAAAGCTGTGGGTAAAGGAAAGAGTAAAGATTTTTGGGGAGTTGATGGTGATATAAAATCGGTAAGTGGATTTATTAAGCAATATATTAATGAAAACGATCGCTGGCTATCTCCTAAATATTTACTGGGTGAAAGTTATGGTACGATGAGAAGTGCGGGGGTTGCCAATTATTTGCATGAAAGAATGGGTATTGCTTTAAATGGAATTGTGTTGGTTTCAACTGTATTGGATTTGCGCACATTAACCTTTCAATCTGGGGATGATATTTCTTATATTATGCATTTACCTAGTTATGCAATAACAGCATGGTATCACAATAAAATTGCTAATAAGCCAAGCGATCATATTGCATTTATTCAGGAAGTAAGAAATTTTGCTTCAGGTGAATATGCCACTGCTTTAATGAAGGGGAGTTTAATTACTGAACCAGAAAAAGAAGCAATTGCAATTAAACTAATGCGATATACCGGACTCAGCAAGGCTTATTTAATGAAAGCAAACCTTAAAGTTACAGAGCCTCAATTTAATCAGGAACTATTGAGAGAGGAGCATATGACTGTTGGCAGACTTGATTCTCGCTATAAAGGCATTAATCAAAATTTATTGAGTGAAGTAACAGCCTATGATCCGCAGAGTACTGCAATTAGTCCCGCTTATATTACCGCATTTTCTAATTATTATTATACAGAGTTAAAGGTCGATAAAAAATACACTTATAAAATTTCGGCCTATTCTTCTCCAGGGTTTAATTGGGATTGGAAACACAATAGCAGTGGATTTGGGGATGCGGTAACACCAAATACCGCTGTTGACTTGGCAGAAGCTATGAGTAAAAATCCTAGTTTAAAAGTATTGGCATTGAACGGGTATTATGATTTGGCTACACCATTTTATGGTGCCGAATTTACATTCGATCACATGGGATTAGAGCCAAAAATTCGTGCTAATTTTGAGTTGAAATATTATGATGCTGGCCACATGATGTACATCAATCCTATAAGTGGAGCAGCATTTAAAAAAGATGTTGCAACGTTTATCAAATCTACTTCAGTAAAATAAGAAGGGCATTGAAAAAAAGAGTCAATTATATTTCTTGGGACGAATATTTTATGGGGGTTGCATTGTTATCTGCAAAAAGAAGCAAAGATCCTTATACGCAGGTAGGAGCTTGCATTGTAAACAATCAACATAAAATTGTTGGAACTGGTTACAATGGTTTACCGAATGGATGCAGTGATGATGAGTTTCCTTGGAGTAAAACTGGAGCGTATTTAGAAACAAAATATCCTTTTGTTTGTCACGCCGAATTAAACGCTATTCTCAATAATATTGGAATGAACTTATCGGGCTGTAAAATTTATACAGCTTTGTTTCCGTGTAATGAATGTACCAAAGCAATTATACAATCCGGAATTTCAGAAGTGGTTTATCTTTCTGATAAATATGAAAATACAGATGCAGCAAAAGCATCAAAAATGATGTTGCAAAAGTCGGGAATATTATTTAGAAAAGTTGATAGCTCAATTCAAGAACTAGTATTGTCATTTAATCATGAAGATGTATGATTAAATTAAGCAGTTTGTTTTGTAGCTCCATTTAATCTTTGCGCCACATTATCCCAATTGATGATATTAAATAAAGCATCAACAAAATCCGTTCTTTTATTTTTATATTTAAGGTAGTAGGCATGTTCCCAAACATCAATTACCAATAATGGGATACAGCCCCATTGGGTAAGCTTTTCGTGGTTCTCACATTGCAAAACAATTAATTGATTAGTGTAGGGTTGATAAGCAAGAATGCCCCATCCGTTTCCATCAACATTTTTAGCCGTTTGCACAATCAACATTTTCAATCGTTCATAACTGCCAAAGCTTTTTTCAATTCTTTTTAATAAATCTCCAGATGGATTTGTTTTAGAATTGGTGAGGTTAGTCCAAAAAATCGAATGAAGTATATGCGAAGATGAATGATGCGATAATTTTTTTGTCCAATAGTCAACCGTTTCTAAATTATTTTCATCGAGCGCTTTTTTAATCATTGTGTTATCTTTATTAGCAGCTTTTACTGCTCCACCATGATGAAAGGTATAATGCAAGTGCAATGTTTCTGCATCCATGTAAGGCTCCAAATAATTTTCATTGTAGGGAAGAGGCTGTAATGAAAAATTTCCATTTTCATCTACAAGATGATCTATTTCATTAGAGACAAGGTTTTGCGAAAAGCCACTAATTGGTGCAATTACTGCGGTAGACGTCAATAGCAAACCAGATTTTAAAAATGACTTTCTGTTCATAAGTTCAATCTATTTTAAAGAAGCTAAGTCAATTACAAAACGATATCGAACATCGCTTTTTAATATTCTTTCATAGGCTTCGTTAATATAATCCATTTTAATTACTTCAACATCGGAAACAATATTATGCTCTTCACAAAAATCAAGCATTTCTTGAGTTTCTTTTATTCCACCAATCAGCGATCCTATGATGCTTCTTCTTTGCATAATCAATGGAAATGCATGTATTTGAACAGGGTTTGGTGGAACTCCAACAACAATCATTGTACCGTTTGTTCTTAATAAATTTAGGTAGGTAATGTAATCGTGTTGTGCAGAAACGGTGTTTAAAATCACATCAAAATGATTTTGCAAACCACTCATTGTGGCTGCATCTGAAGTGAGTGCAAAATGATGAGCACCTAATCTTTCGGCATCTGCTTTTTTAGATGGAGAAGAACTTAGCATGGTTACTTCTGCACCAAATGCAACAGCAAATTTTACTGCCATGTGGCCTAAACCGCCTAATCCTAAAACTGCAACTCTATCTCCTTTTTTTACACCTACATATTTAAGTGGCGAATAAGTAGTAATTCCAGCACATAATAATGGTGCAACACCTTCTAGTGGTAATTTATTGGAAATGTGTAAAGTGTATTTTTCGTCAACTACAATTTGTGTAGAATAGCCACCATAAGTTGGAGAGCCATCTTTTTCGGTACCGTTATAAGTACCTATCATTCCTGTATCGCAGTATTGTTCAATGCCATCTTTACAGTTTTTACATTCTCTGCAGGAGTCAACAAAACAGCCAACGCCAGCAAGGTCGCCCACTTTAAAATGTTTTACATGATTACCTATTTTAGTTACTCGGCCAACAATTTCATGACCAGGTACCATTGGAAATATGGAGTTGCCCCATTCGCCTCTAACTTGATGAATATCAGAATGACAAACTCCGCAATATAAAATTTCTATTTGAACATCGTGTGCTTTAGGTTCTCTTCTATTAATATCAAAAGGTGCTAATGGTGTAGTTGCTGATTGTACCGCGTAGGATTTTGTTAATGTCATAATGTAAATTACTTATTTAAGTTGTACAATTAGATATTATTGAATAATAAATTAAATTAAAACAGATGAAAACTATAATTGTAGGCTCCCCATTTTCAGTAAAATTAAAGATAGAACATTTTCTTTTGTTTGACCTCCTCCCAATATTCGGTCTGGTAATTAGTAGAAGAATCAGACTATTTTAAATAGGTTTAATATCAGTAACGATTGTAATCAATTCCTTCCCATCTTCAAAATATCTATTGTATCGAACCAAAGTTATTTGTAGTAACTGACCTTTATCCCAATCTTCAAACTTACCATTTTTATTTTTCCTATGAAATAATTTGTAATCATATTTTTTCTTATTAGCTATAGGAAAATAATAACCTCTATTGCAATCAACAAGTTCGAACTCCAAGGAAATATTTAAGCCATTATATTGTCTTTCAAGTGATTGATAGAACTGGCTATTCTTGTCACTTGAA
>JAYTXG010000186.1:0-2318 GCA_043743375.1 Sphingobacteriia bacterium | reverse complement strand
GCAGCAACAAATGATTTATTTTTTATTGTTTTTGAAACCAATTTCCAATTTCCAACTCTTAGTGCTCTATTACCTTCATGTTCCCAAAATATAAAATCTCGTGAAATCAACTTATTTGTAAAAGCAGGAACCAAACTTTTACCTTCTTTCGGAATAATTGTATTGCCATTAAATTGAGTTGGATAAGCTACTCCAGTAATATCTAAGCATGTTGCCATTATATCAATTAAATGAGCAGGCTGCCTACTCAATTGCCCTTTTGATACAATTCCTTTGGGCCAATGAACTATTAATGGTGAAGCAATACCTCCTTCATGAACCCAGTGCTTATATAAACGGTAAGGGGTGTTACTTACATTAGCCCACTCTATTCCATATGTTACCCAAGTATCTGAAGCTCCTGGCATTACACCTAATCCACTTCTAACAAATTTACCATCACGAGAATAGTCAGGCTTTTTGTCTGTAAACACCGAATCTGGAGAATAATATTTTCCTTTCTGTTGTGCAGCTGTAATAGGAATTGATGGCTTATCTGAGTCCAATGGTTCAGCACAACCTCCATTATCATGCATATAAAAAATAATCGTATTTTCCAATTCACCTTTTTGCTCCAAAGAAGTGATAATTCTTCCTATACCCTGATCCATTATAGCTATCATTGCTGCATAAACTTGCATTTTTCTAATCTGCCATTCTTTTAGCGGTGCATTTTTCCATTCAGGAACTGTTACTTCCCTTTCTGTTAAAACACATTTACTGTCGATAATTCCCAATTGTTTTAATTTTTTAAATCGTTGTTCACGAATTAAATCCCATCCTTTATCATATACGCCATCGTATTTTTTTATTTCGTTTTCTGGAGCGTGCAAAGGCCAATGTGCACTTGTATATGCCACATAAAAAAAGAATGGTTTCTTACTATTATGCTCACTTATAAATTTAACTGCTGTATCACTTATTGCATTGGTATAATAAAAGTTTTTTGCAGGTGCTATAAAATGATTACCACTCATTAAGGTACCCGGATCATAAAAACTCCCAGAACCATTTAATGTTCCAAAAAAACGTTGAAATCCTCTTTGCATTGGCCAATTTGATTGATCGCCAGCTGATTTTAAATTTTTGGAGATATGCCATTTACCCACCATATAAGTAGCATACCCGCTTTTTTGAAACACTTCTGCCATCGTTACTGCTTGCTTACTTAAATCATCAACAAAACCTGGTTCAGGAAAATTTTCTGTACTCAAATGACCCATTCCTGCTTGATGAGGATAAAGCCCAGTAAGCAATGAAGCTCTGCTCGGACTGCATCTAGCAGTATTATAAAACTGTGTAAATTTGATGCCATTTTTAGCAAGTCGATCAATATTAGGTGTATTAATTTCGGATCCGAAACTACCTATATCAGAATAACCCATATCATCAGTAAGAATTACAATAATATTTGGCTTCTTAGTTGCTTTTTGTTGAGCTGTTAATAAATTACTTGAAAATAAAATAACAAGCGAATAATGGATTAATATAATATTTCTAATAGATGCGCTTTTCATTCATTACTTTTTTTGAGATTGAAAGAAATTTAGCATCTTGTTATGCAGTTCTTTAGCAATTATTTTATATTGCTTTTCATTGGCAACATTTACTGTTTCTAATGGGTCTTTTTCATAGTCGTATAATTCAATTGCATAAATCCTATTTTCGGTATACGTTTCATTGGTATGAAAGTCATTATTCAACCACATGATGTACCTATATTTATCTGTTCTAATTGCATATCCTTCCACTTTTCTGTTTAGCAATCCTAATTTTTTTACTTCATCTTGTTTAATTGTTCTGTGGTATTGACTTACAGCGAAATCCTTTACAACAGTTTTATTATTTTTCATTACTGGAACTAAACTTTTTCCAGCTAAATAAGTTGGAACAGTAATTCCAGCTAAATCACAAAGTGTTGGAAAAACATCAACGTGTTCTGTTAACGAATTTGAACTGCCGGGTTTAAAACCAGGAGCAGCAAAAATCAAAGGCGCCCTAGTAGCTTGTTCAAAATTGGTATGCTTGTTCCAAAGATCATGATCACCTAAATGCCAACCATGATCTCCCCAGAGAACTATAATAGTATTATTTAGTATGCCTAAAGAATCTAAAGTATTTAATAATATACCCACCTGTGCATCGGTATAAGATACAGCCGCATAATATCCATGAATTAATTCTCGTTGCTTTTCTACTTTTAATCCTATCCTGTTTGAATCTGCAGACATTGTTGCAAACTCAGGAATGTCGGTGAAATTTCTTAACTCATTAGAACC
>JAYTXG010000185.1:0-1990 GCA_043743375.1 Sphingobacteriia bacterium | reverse complement strand
TATTATTAATCAAAAAATCAATCTCAGCACCATAAGATTTTCCTATCCAGTTTAGCTGCATATCTTTCATAGCATCGCTGAACTCTATCTGATCTAGACCAGTTATTAATCTATCGGCATATTCAGTAATTCGTAAATACCACTGACGTAATTTTTTCTTTACAACAGGATGTCCACCTCTTTCGCTCACACCATTTACCACTTCATCATTAGCTAAAACTGTTCCTAGTGCTTCACACCAATTAACTTCACCAATACCACAAAAAGCAATGCGGTATTGCATGAGAATATGTTGCTGTTCTTTTTCAGTAAAATTTTCCCATTGTTTTGCAGAAAAAAGAAGTTGATCATTACCAGGACAATCATGGTTGATATTGCCTTCTTTTTTAAATAAAGCAACCAATGAATCGATACTTTCTGCTTTTTGAGTTGCCCTATTAAAGAATGATTTAAATAGTTGTAAAAATATCCACTGCGTCCATTTATAGTATTTAGGCTCACAGGTTTTTACTTCTCTACTCCAATCATAAGAAAAACCAATTTTATCGAGCTGTTTTCTAAAATTATCGATGTTTTGAATGGTACTAACTGCAGGGTGAACTCCGTGTTCAATAGCATATTGTTCGGCTGGCAATCCAAAAGCATCATATCCCATCGGATGCAATACATTAAATCCTTTTAATCTTTTATACCTGCTAAAAATATCAGAAGCTATATAACCTAAAGGGTGCCCTACATGCAATCCTGCACCACTTGGGTAAGGAAACATATCGAGCACATAAAATTTAGGCTTATCACTATTATTACTTACTCTATATGCGTTATTGGCATTCCAATGATCTTGCCATTTTTTTTCGATTGAGTTGAATTGATAATCCATACTAAATAGCCTGTAAAAGGAATTTTATTTGTTAGGGTTAAGTTTATTTACATTTTGTTAACGATTACAAACAATGAATCCCCTAATTTCATTAAGTAAATAAGCGTTTTAATGGCTGCAAATGTAAGTCATTAGCCATCAAAACCGTACATTTGCAACAAGGTTAACCACTATTTAAAAATTGCAATCACACATGGCAGAAGTAGGAAAATCGTCATTAAAAAGAAGTAAGCCTAGTTATATTTATAGCATAGTAGGTGTATCCTTAGTACTGCTGATTATGGGTATAATGGGTTGGTTCTTCTTAAATATCAATTCTGTAGGGAACGCTTTTAAAGAAGATATTCGCTTAAGTGCTTATTTAAGAACACTTAATAAAGATACAATAGGTCAAATTCAACAATATATTGCTTCAAAGTCTTATGCAAAAGATGTAATTTATGTAGATAAAAATTCGGCAAAGCTAATTTGGAACAAAGAAAATAATGAGGATTGGGCAAAAATTTTAGAAGTAAATCCACTACCAGAAAGTATTGACTTTTATGCTAAAGCCGAATATGTAAATAAAGACAGTTTATTAAAGATTGAAGACGAATTAATGGGTGCTTATGGAAATCAAATAACTAATTTACAATATCCAAAAAATTTGATAAATAATTTAAATGAAAGAGCATCTAAAATTGGATTGATATTTTTAGTTATAGCCATTTCATTGAGTTTAATTGTAATTTTTAGTATTGATAATACGATTAGATTAGCCATGTTTAGCAATCGATTTTTAATTAAAACGATGCAAATGGTTGGAGCAACTCAAAGTTTTATAGCAAGGCCATTAAATATTAGGGCATTAATTAATGGGTTGATAAGTGCTGGAATTGCAATTGTATTACTATTCTCATTAATTGGATGGGCAGAAAGTCAATTCGAAGAATTAAAAGCAATCAGAAATTTTAGTCACACATTAATTTTGTTTGGCGGATTAATTATATTAGGAGTAAGCATTTCAGTATTTAGTACACATAAAAGTGTGTTGAAATATTTAAAAATGAAATTAGACGAACTTTATTAGAAAAAATAAATAAAATAAACAATGAACAACGAAACAAAAGC
>JAYTXG010000184.1:0-2888 GCA_043743375.1 Sphingobacteriia bacterium | reverse complement strand
AGTATTATAAAATATCCATGTGGGGGAATTCATCACTTTATGATAAATAGGATAGTAGTTTGCCTTTTCATTATGTACCATAGGGATCAAAATTGCTTTCTCTGGAAATCGTAAAACACCCATTGCTGAGGGATAGTATAATGAGGTAAAAAAAATTATTACACCATAATCATCTTTGTTTGTCTCCAAAAAATCAATAAGGCTAGGGCAGTATGGACCCTGATACTTTAACCATTGCTCATTATCAAGTGTTGTAACAGCCAAAGTTGGAAATGCTTTTATTAAAAACTCATAAAGGCTTAACCAACGAAATAGGTATTGATACCAAAGTCTTCCTGTTATTTTTTTTCGTATATTTCTAAGTTGTGCTTTTGTTCCGACCCTTTCATTAGAAAACCTTTTAATTGTATATTCACCTTCACTATAGTTTTTGGCTTCATAAACAGGTTCCCAAGTCCTATAATCCTTTGCACAAGAAGTTAGAACTTCTATTTGAAAATTTTTTGACAAGTGTTTTGCTATTTGTTGGCAATGAACTTCTGCACCACCATTGATTTCCCTTCCGAATCTTTGAATAACTAATGCAATCTTTATCTTTTGGATCTGCATAATTAAGTTTTTAATTGTTCAGAATGGATTGATATAATTCCATGTATTTGTCTGCAGAAATATCCCAATTGAATGACTTAGCATATTTGACAATTTCTTCAGCAGGATTTGAGTTTTTGTAAATTTCCATTCCTTTAGAAAACACTTCTTGCATATGTTCACCTTCGAAACAATCAAAATAATAGGCATATTTACCACCTATTTCTGGAAGGGATGTGGCTTTTGATAGAAAAACTGCTTTGCCAAAATAAAAAGCCTCAATTATTGGTAAACCAAAACCTTCTGCTAGTGACGGAAATAGAAAAGCTTCACAATTTTTGTAATAAAATTGCTTGTCATTTTCTGAAATAGCACCAACAAACACTAACCTATCAGCTACTCCTAATACCTTAGCCGCATGTATAATTTTAGCTTTATATGTTTCACTTTGTGTTATGCCTGCTATTAGAAGTTGATACTCATTATTCTTCAAAAGGGATGTCAAAACATGAAAATTTTTTTTCTCAGTTATTGTACCTATTGTAAATAAAAAAGGTTTCTTCGGCAAGTAATTAGGCAGTTTTAGAAAATCTATATTTTTAATATTGCATCCATTGTAAATCACAGTGCATTTCTTTCCATTTAAAGGAATATATTTTTCAACTTCTCCTTGAGTGAATTTTGAAATTACTGCAATTGCATCAGCTCGATCAATTTTTCTTTTCAAATCATCTAGATATCGAATCCGTTTCTTTTGTGACTTTGACTCATCATGCATGAAATTCAAATCATGTATTGTCAACAGAACCGGAATCTTACTTTTAAAAGGATAGTACATGGTACCTTGATATGTTGAATGCCACAAGTCAAGTCTATTAGTTTTAGGGAATAGAAACTTATCAAAAGAATGCTGCAATAATATTTCATTTTCTGTTTCAAATTCTCCCTTAGATTTCTCAGGAAGGTAAAATACAGGTTTGTATTCACTTTGCAGCATGCGATTAACTAACGAAAGACCAAGATTTAAACAGAAATAATACAATCCTGTTTGCGGATATTTCATTCTTTCACAATCAACTAATATTCTTAATGATTTCTCATTCATATTTATAAACTATCGGCTTCAAAAGCATAACAGAATGAATTAATAGGCTCATATTTAATTTTATAGCCAAGATTCTTTAAATAATTACTAAAATATTGGATATTATTTTTTTCGTTATCAACATCATGTACTTCAATAACCATTTTTTTAATTTGCCGAATAATTGACGGATCGGTGTTATATATAATATCATACTCACTTCCTTCACAATCCATTTTTAAAACATCAATGGTATGTAAATTATGTTGTTGTATTATTTGAGACAAAGTAATACATGTGACTTTAATTGATTTAGTATTATTCGGACTAAACCCTTTAAAAATTGAAGCCACTACTTGGTTATCAACTGTGTCTTCACTAAATATTTCTAACTCGTCTTGTTCTTTTCCTGTTACTGCCATTTGCCAGTTTAAAATATTATTTTTAATTGCTGGATTTGCATTGATGGTTTCGTTTAATAATCGGATGTTAGCTGGCATTGGTTCATAAGCATAAATAGTTGCTTCGTTTAATTTAGACAATAATAAAAAATCGAATAAACCAGCATTTGCACCTATATCTATTACAATGGGATTTTTAGGAATCGATACTACTAAGTTTTCAATTTCATAAACATCGGCCATGAAAATTTCTTTAAACACCTGATAAATCGACAGTGGTACAATAAATTTAATAGCATTAGGTTTAGTTATAAAAACTAATGGTCTTGTTTTTATATTGCTTTTATTGAATATATATTCAAAGGGGTTTTGAATATGCCTAAACAATCTTATATATCTACTAAATCCTTTTACTGGCATAAATTATTTTTTATTAAGAACCATTTTTAAAGATATTCATTAACAAAAGAAAACATATTAAATTTTCCAATTTTGCTTGCTTTTTCAATTTTTTCTTTTAATAATTGTTTATCAATATTAGCCATTCGTTTCTTTTGAATTAATTGAAAAGCTCTTTCAGTCATTAACCATTGTTTTCGATAAGAAACAGGAATCATTTCAGTGTTTTGATCAATGGTATTTGCCAATTCTTCAATACCCTGTTTTGTAGATGCCACTGTTTTAAGTACCATTACTTTCTTATGACTATTAAAAGATGGTGCAAGCATTTGTCGTAAGTTTCTAACAAATGCATCTGCATCCGGACGATCACTTTTATTCACTACAAAAATATCGGCAATCTCCATCAAGCCTGC
>JAYTXG010000183.1:0-9170 GCA_043743375.1 Sphingobacteriia bacterium | reverse complement strand
ATAGTAGTTATTAAAACCATTATAGCTATAACTTGGCGTGAAATTAAATCGCATATCATTCCAATAACTAAAATCATCCATGCTACTCCATTGGTTTCTGTTGGCTACTTTCATACGTAAATAACGATCATCAATTGTACTAACATACTGTTGGTATTTTTCTCCATCATCTGTTTGCCTTTTTACTTCGCTTGAAGAAATATCTTTTCCTGAAGAATAGTACAAATCATCTGGAGTTTGACCAGACTGGTATGCAGAACTGCAACTTGTTAATAGTATTGCAATAATCATCGTTCCAAATAATGTTTTTTTCATAGTTTAAGCTTTAAGGTTAGCTATTATTTGATGGTTGAAGTTACATACATTTGCGACTGTTGACTTCATTTATATTAATCACAAAATGTATGCCAACTAACAAGCGTTAGTATAATATTTTCAAAAAATTGGATTTTATTTTATGGGAAAGGTGATCACATCTAGGGAACAAGACTATTCGCAGTGGTACAACGACTTAATTATTAAAGGTAATTTGGCCGATTATAGTGCAGTAAGGGGTTGTATGGTAATTAAGCCTTACGGTTTTGCACTTTGGGAAAATATGCGTGATGTACTCGATAAAATGTTTAAAGATACTGGTCACCAAAATGCTTATTTCCCCTTATTTGTACCTAAAAGTTTATTTGAAGCAGAAGAAAAGAATGCTGAAGGTTTTGCTAAAGAATGCGCTGTAGTTACTCATTATAGGTTAATGAGTGATCCAAATAACAAAGGAAAATTAATGGTAGACCCTGATGCTAAGTTGGAGGAAGAACTGGTAGTTCGTCCTACTAGTGAGGCAATCATTTGGAGCACTTATAAAGGTTGGATACAATCTTACCGCGACCTTCCTTTACTCATTAATCAATGGGCAAATGTGGTGAGATGGGAAATGCGTACCCGTTTATTTTTGAGAACTACTGAATTTTTATGGCAAGAAGGCCATACTGCTCATGCTACTGCAATTGAAGCAGTTGACGAAACACAGAAAATGCTTGATGTGTATGCAGACTTTGTAGAAAATTGGATGGCATTGCCAGTTATTAAAGGAGTTAAATCTCCTAACGAACGTTTTGCTGGTGCAGAAGATACTTATTGTATTGAAGCACTTATGCAAGATGGTAAAGCTTTACAAGCGGGTACATCACATTTCTTAGGACAAAATTTTGCAAAAGCATTTGATGTAAAGTTCAGCGATAAAAATAATAAACTAGATTATGTTTGGGCAACCAGTTGGGGAGTAAGTACAAGATTAATTGGTGGATTAGTAATGGCACATAGTGATGATGATGGATTAATACTTCCTCCACGAATTGCGCCAATACAAGTAGTAATAATTCCCATTTATAAGGGTGATGAGCAAAAAGCACAAATTGGTGAAGTGGTAACTACCATTGTATATCAGCTAAAAGCACTCGGTATTTCTGTAAAATATGATGATTCGGATAACAATCGTCCGGGTTGGAAATTTGCAGAATATGAAATGAAAGGTGTTCCAGTACGCTTGGCAGTTGGTGCAAGAGATTTAGAAAATAAAGTTGTAGAAGTAGCTCGTAGAGATACAAAAGAAAAAGTAACTATTAGTATAGATGGCATTGATTTGTATATCCAAAATTTATTGATTGATATACAAAAGCAAATGTTTATTAAAGCCAAAGCTTTTCGTGATGCTCATATTACTCCTGCCAATACTTGGGATGAATTTATAAATATATTAGATAATAAAACTGGTTTTGTATCTGCCCATTGGGATGGAACGGATGAAACAGAAGAGAAAATAAAAGAACTAGCAAAAGCTACCATACGTTGTATCCCACTCAATAATCAATTGGAAGATGGTCATTGTATTTTGTCTGGTAAAAATTCTACTCAACGTGTACTTTTTGCGAGAGCTTATTAATTGCTATAGAAATGAAGCAAAAAATAATTCATCCTTCATTACAATCTTTTTTAGATGGGAGCGTAATATTAATTGATAAACCTTTACAATGGACTTCTTTTGATGTGGTTCGTAAAATAAGGAATTGCACGGGGGTAATAAAAGTTGGACACGCTGGAACCCTCGATCCGCTTGCAGCTGGTTTATTAATTGTTTGTACCGGAAAGTTTACTAAAAAAATTAATGAATACATGGGTATGGAGAAAGAGTACATTGGTACTTTTACTTTAGGCGCTGTAACACCCACTTACGATTTAGAATCAACACCTGAGCAACTCAAAAATATTGACCATCTTACCAATGAAATGATTCATGCTGCAACCTGTCAATTTACCGGTTTAATTATGCAGATACCTCCATCTCATTCTGCAATTAAGCAAGATGGGAAACCTGTTTACTTAGCTGCTCGTAAAGGAATTGATGTGGTGCTTGAACCTCGACCAGTAACCATATATCAATTTATTATTGAACAAATAGAACTTCCCATTGTACATTTTAAAGTTGTTTGCTCAACTGGAACATACATTAGAAGCTTAGCGAACGACTTTGGAAAATCACTTGGTGTAGGAGGTTACATGAGTAGTTTACGAAGATCAAGAATAGGAAACTTTTTAGTGGAAGATGCTCAAACAATTGATCAATTTATAGAATCAATTAATCAACTCAAGCAATTAGAAGGGTAGGCCAATACCAAGTTGCAGCGCGTAATTGGGAACATTCACACCATTAGCCCTTTTATCAGTCCAATTAAAGTCATTTAAACTCATCCAACCTCCATTTGCTAATCGTAGCGGATCTTTTAATTTATAGGCAAAATCGAGTCGGATTAAAAAATACGACATATCAAAACGTAATCCAGTTCCAACACCAATAGCCAAATCACGTCCAAATTTGCTAATATCAAAAACAGTTTTTGGATCATATGAACCTGAAACTTTGGTGTTCCAAATATTACCAATATCTGTATATAATGTGCTTCCAATTTTTAAACTTCCAAAAGACACTAATAAAAATCTATACTCTAAGTTCATTTCTAACTGCATATCTCCAAAACGATCTCTATAAGCATTATAGGTAGTATCTTTTTCACTTTGGGGTGAACTACCTAATCCAATTTGTCTTAACGTCCATGCACGCATACTATTTGGCCCGCCTCCCGAAAATTGTTTATAGAAAGGCAATGTAGTTCCATAAACAGAGTCTTTTCCGTAATTATATCCAAAACCAGCAAAAGCCCTGTATGCCAATTCTGATTTTTTAAACTTCATACTATGGCGGTACTCAGTTTCAAATTTTATATATCTATAAATATTACCTTTTATGCCTGGAATTAAACCAAATAATCCTCCGGCTTCTTCTACGCCAAATCGATAATAATTACTGTTATTTGAATTTCTTTGACTAACTACTGTTTTATTGATTGACAGTGATTGACTTATTACATTGCCCTCATTAAATGAAGATCTTAAAAATGGATTTCTTATTAATAAGCTCTGCAGTGAATCTTGTTTTTCTAAACCATTAATTTCAATACTTAGCGGTTTATACAAATAAATTGAATTTCCTTTTTTCCACTCATAACCCCAACTTGTAACTAATGTTCTTAATGTGTAAAATGTTCTTCTTTCAACATATCCACCAGAAACTGAAAAAAGCGTTCTCCTATTATCTAATTCATTAATTCCTTTAAATCTATTAAATGGCAATATTAATCTGGGGAATATATAAGTATGCCCTGCATTAATAAAAAACGATTGAATTAAATTATTCTGCTTACTAGTTGAGGTTAAAATATTTAACTCTACTCCAGTTCTAAATGTTGCTACTGATTGAATGGCTCTTTTCCAAACATTTCTATTATTGTATGATAAATTTGTGGAAATTCCAAACAAATTACCTGTTGATATATCGCCCGTATTTCTACTTCCTTCTAAGTCAATTTTAAAACTTTGCTTGATTGCTGGGGTTAAAAAATAATAGAAATCTAGGCTATCTCTATTCCTAATAACTACTTTTACATCAACGTTTTGCCATGTGCCGAGCTGACTTAATCCATTTACAGTTTTATAATATCTGTCTTCATTGTATAAATCTCCTTTCTTTATATAGGTATATTCTTTAAGGGGTTTATAAATAAATTTTCCTTCTTTATACCTCATCACAGCTTCTTTTTCATGGTATTCTTTAAAGCTATGATCTAAGAGTAAACTATCTGGTGTTTCAGTAATTTTTGTTTCGGGATAATAATATAAATTCCCTATTTTAAATTGAAATACTCTACTACTATCAAGAAATACATTTCTTTTGATAGTAATATTCCAATTGGGGTTTCCACGTTTAGACTTACCTATTTCAGTTAATAATTTTGCTTGTTCAAATGGGTCTAATGTAAGTTTTAATAGTTGCTGATTATTTGAATCTACATAAGCATATAAATCTTCTCGGGTAAATTTATAGTAACCGTTTCTTCTATATAAGCTTACCAATCTATTTAATTCTTCACTGATTATTTGTTTTGAATAGGGTTTGCCATGTTCTAATAAAGTAGCTTTAATTTCACTTTTTGTAACTTCTTGTAATACACTATCTTTTAAATCGTAAGTAATAGAATCGAATGTTACGTTTTTACCTGAGTTTATTTTCATTGAAATATGACTTCTTATTTGATCTTTAATTGTATCAATAAAAAATGAATGATCAAAATTTGCATAATAGTATCCTTGAGAATTAAGGTACTCATTCATGAATTTAACCGATGGATAAAAATTAGCCGAATCAAAAATTGGAGGCGTTTTTATTGTGTAAAATAAACCTGCAAATTGTACTTTTCTTACTTTTAAACTATCACTCCAATAATTAGGTAATTGACTGAGTAATCGTTTTTTCTCATCTTTGGATATGTTGCCACCTAATTGGATTGAATTTTCATAAACAAATGCCCTATTTTTTGGGTAATTTCGAACTGAAGTTCTACTCTTTTCAGAGCATGATGACATAATTACTGTAAAAAGTAGTAACAAATAAACTATAGTTAACTTCGGCCTGATAAAGGTCAAAAACATAATTAATGTTAAGTAAGAATGAGGTCAAATATATTCAAACTTTATGCCATAAAAAACAAAGGCAGGATTCTGGTCTTTTTATTGCAGAAGGGGTTAAGCAAATAAATGAGTTAATAAAGAGTAAATTAGTCATTAAAAAAATTTATGCTACTGAGGACTGGGAAGGCAAAGATTCCTATAAGTATGAGATGGTAAGGGTTACTAGCGAAGAATTGCAAAAAATAAGTGCTTTGCAAACTCCAAATAAGGTATTGGCAATAGTAGAAGAGCCTTTACCCCAAACGCTAAAAATGAAAAAAAATACTTGGGTACTTGCGCTCGATGGCATTCAAGATCCGGGTAATATGGGTACTTTAATACGAATTGCTGATTGGTTCGGAATTGATACAATTGTTGCAAGTAAAGATTCAGTAGACTGTTTTAGTAATAAAGTGGTGCAAAGTACAATGGGCAGTATTGCGAGAGTGAATGTATTCTATATTGATTTGCCTGAATTTTTATCATCAACTAAATTTCCGCTGTTTGGTGCATTATTAGAAGGAAAATCTGTTTATGATACTACTTTTCCCAAAGAAGGAATTTTAGTAATAGGCAATGAATCAAAAGGAATTCACCCGAATTGTAGAAAGTTAATTAATAACCCAATAAGTATTCCAAGAATTGGAGGCGCAGAATCTTTAAATGCCGGTGTTGCAGCAGGTATTCTGTTATCGTATCTCACCAAAAAATAGTTACCTAAACTGTAATGCAGTAATTGGTTTTATTTTCTTTACTAAAAGTGCTGGGATAATTAATACTAAAAAGCAAACAATAAAAGTTGCAGCACAAACTGCTCCCACTTGCCACCATATTATTACGATAGGTGCTTTTGAAACATAATAAGAGGATTCATCAAGTGAAATAAAGCCTGTATATTTTTGTAGTACACATATACCAGTTCCCACAAAAAAGCCTGCAGATATACCAACGGCTGCAATAACAGTAGCGTAATATAAAAAAACGGAAATAATCATATTATTTGAAGCCCCAATAGATTGTAAAACACCAATCATCTTTGTTCGTTCTAAAATTAAAATTAATAAGCAAGTAATTAAATTAATAATTGCTACAATGGCCATAATAATAAAAACTACGTTTCTATTTACGTCTTGTATATTCAGCCAATCGAAAATATTTGGATATATCGATTGGATTGTTCTACTCATCCATTCTGTTGGTAAGGCATTGAGTAATTGAGTATTGATGGAGTCGGAATTATGGTAATTATTGGTAAAAATTTCATATCCTCCAATTTGATTGCGATCCCAATTATTTATTTTTTGAATGAGTCTTAAATCTCCAATGGCAAACAGTTTATCATATTCTTCTATTCCAGTTTTATAAATTCCTACTACCTTTAATTTTCTGGAAGTTCTTGCACCGTCGTTGCCACTAATAATGTATATATTAATCGTGTCATTTAATTTTATTGACAATGAATTCGCTAGTTGCTTTGATAAAATAATTTCTTTACTATAACTGCTGTCTTTAAATTTTATCCATATTCCTTCTATAAGATATGGCTTAAGCGCTGTTGAATCGTAATCGGCTTCTATCCCTTTTAAAAGTATACCTTCTATATTTTTATTTTTTTGAATAACAGCAGATTTTGTAGCAAATGGTTGAACTGTTATTACTCCTTCTGTTTTTTTGATTGTAGATAATACGGTCTCATTTTTAGTTATAGGAACTTCCTCTGCAACCATTGATTTATCTGGCTCGTAATGTTGCACACGAATATGACCCCAAAAACTAAATACCTTTTCTGACACTGTTTGTTGAAATCCATTAACAAAACATAATGTAATGATCATGGCAGCAACACCAACTGCTGTTGCACTTACCGATAATCGGATAATAAAACGCGAAAATGACTGCTGTTTAGTAAATGCGAGCCGTTTTGCAATAAAAAAAGATATGTTCAAATTGTATGGTTTTTAACTATTTTTATGTTTAAGTAACATATGAAATTATTCCTTTCTTTTTTAATTACCACATTTAGTGCTTTTTTACTTACAGCACAGCGTTTGCCAGATAAAGTTTACCGTGCTTCTATCAAAACGGTCAAGCTTTTTCCTCGAAATAGTCAAATTGCTTTGCCAGTAATTGATTTAAATTCGGTGGAGCAAATGGAACTTCATTTCGATGATTTAAACAATTCTCCTAAAAATTATTTTTATACCTATCAGTTATGCAATGCCGATTGGTCGGAAGCAGAATGGAGTGCATTTGACTACATAAAAGGCTTTCAGCAAAATAGACTCAGCATATACCGAATTTCATCAGTTGCTCAGCAACAATATGTGCATTACCAAGCGATACTTCCAGAGCAAAATGCAATTCCATCGCGAAGTGGTAATTATTTACTCAAAGTATTTCAAGATGGAGACACATCAAAATTATTATTTACTAAAAGATTTTATGTGGTAGATCAGCAAGCTGTTATTGGGGCTCGATTTCAACAACCATTTGATTTTCAAATGATGAAAACGCATCAAAAAATTCAACTAGTAGTAAATGTTCCCAAAACGAATATGATTAATCCACAGCAATATAGAGCTGTTATACTTCAAAATGGAAGGTGGGATAATGCTTCAACTAATATCTATCCCACTTTTATACGAGGTAATACTTTGGAATTTAATACCGATCAGGATTGTGTTTTTCCGGCCGGAAAAGAATATAGATGGCTCGATATGCAGAGTTTTAGATTTCAAAGCGACCGCATAGAAAGTATTGATAGAACCTCTAGGCCCATGGAGGTGAATGTTAAACAAGATAGGGTAAGAAATAATTTACAATATTTATATTATAAAGATCAAAATGGATTTTATGAAATTATGAATACTGAGTCTTTAAACCCATGGTGGCAGAGTGATTACGCAAAGGTAAATTTTAGTTTTGTGCCAGATAAAGGGCAACAATTGAATGGTGTAAATATTTATTTATTTGGAGAGTTAACTGGAAATCAAATTGGGGATTCTTCACTAATGAAATATGATGCCATACTTGGTATGTACACCAAACAATTACTACTAAAACAAGGGTATTATAATTATGCCTATTTAACCAGAGATGAACGTAGTAAAAATGAAAAAACAGAAAATTTATTAACAGAAGGAAATTATTGGGAAACTGAAAATGAGTATACTGTATTTTTTTATTATAGACCATTGGGCGGAAGGCATGATGAATTGATTGGGTATACAGTATTAAATAGTTTCAATAATAGAAGAGGGTTTTAAATTAAAAAGCTCGTTTCTTCTGATTGAAATGATAACGAATTCGAAAATACAAGGCTACAATAAAAATGATTGTACAAGCTTCAGAAAAAAACTTTTCTGCATCCAGCCAATCCGTTGGGCGATTCTTTAATAAAGGATCCATCATTAGGCCATGTATAAGAAATAAAAAGGTAGTTAAATAAGCAATCAAATGAATATTTTTCCAAGTTCTAAAACTCAATTTCTTTCGTATAAATTTTTGCGAAGTAATGAGTACGATAATTAATGAATAAAAACTTAAGACACCTAAAAACACAATAGTAGGTTGTTTGGGTGCTTCAAATGGGTTGATTAAATGAAAGAGGGTGAACTCACTTGCTGTATACAGTAATAAAAAAAGCAAATGAAGACAAACAAAACTGATAGCTATATAAGCAGTAAAATTGTGTAAAGTTATAATAGGGTACTTTTTTACAAAACCAGGAAGTTGCTTCCAATATGTGGTATTTTTAAATTTGGTACCCAAAAACATTCCTAAAATACCGTTTAAAGTAAGAGCCCCACTTGCTGCTAAACCCATCGAACCAGAAATATCTAGGAAGGAAATTCCAAACATGTAGTAACATTAACAATTTAAAAGAATGAAGGTAATTGATTGATTAGTAGCTTCAAAATCGACTATTTTAACGGTAATACGATGATATAACTGCTTTATAACCAGTTAAATTAGGTAGGTGAGTCATAAATCAGTAGCTTCGCACTTTATTAATATTTATAATTTTACAATGGACACACAAATTCAAGGAACTGTAAAGTTCTTTAACGAAGAAAAAGGTTTTGGATTTATTAAGCATGATGATTCCAACAAAG
>JAYTXG010000182.1:0-4158 GCA_043743375.1 Sphingobacteriia bacterium | reverse complement strand
AAACAATATCAAAATAATTGAAAATCGCCTATAACTCTAGAATGCCCAAATGCGGTGAAAATTTAATTCGATAGTCTATTTTATAAAACTCATCATTATCAATTAATGATCTATTTAACATTAGTATTGAATATTTTTTTATATGATGCCTGAGGTTAGTTTTAAGTTGTATCGATTTTATTTCTACAGCTTCTAAAAAGAATTTAGGCCTAGGAATAATATACGAAAGTACTAAACACTCAATAAAACTTAGATTCTCTATTTGCTTATTTACAAGCAATAGCTAATAAATGCTTGGTTGGTAAATATCGCCTATCGGACCTTTTTATGGGTGTATTGAATATTATTTGTACGGAAATATCATCTAGCTGTTCTATTAACTTATCTAGCTTTGAATGTGCTCTCGCACAAGGACCACAATATGGGTTACAAACTTTTACAATTTTTGTTGCCGAATTTGGATTGCCAATTAATAGACCGAAATTATTTGGTGGATTCTCTATCTTATTTTGTTTTTCTAAAATGGCTGCAAAAATTTGAAGGTCATTTTTAATCCTACTAAGTGCACTCAGTTGTAATATATGACGATCATGAATTGGTAGAAGATGGCAGTGATTGTGTTAATTTAATTAGCTCAGGTGTTATTCCAGATATTCTTTTATTAGACATTGCAATGCCTTATAGTAAACTTGATGGATACGAGGTTGCTCAAATTATAAAAGTAAATTATCCATCAATTATCATCATATTTATTTCTATTTACGATTCTTTAGAATCAGTAAAAGCAATGATAAGACTTGGTGCAAGTGCTTTAATTCCTAAAACCCATCCTTTCTTCTATACATACCACCGCGCCAATTATACCTTGTAGATCTGTATTGCTCATAGGTTTTCTGAATCCAATAACCCAATTCCAAATCATTTAATTGTTGTACCAATTCATGACTAGGTCGGTAGTGCACCATAAAACTATCTAGTTCGGGAGACTCTAGTTTAGTAATTTTTCGAACAAGCTTTTTATTATATCGGCTATTTACATACTTCTCTTCCTCTTGCTCTATTAATCTTTTTTGCAAAGCAAGAATACTTGCATTGCGCTTGAACCTAAACATATTAATAATCTCATCTAAATCAAACCCTACCGCTGCTCCTGGGTTATAGGAAGGATCTCTTACAACTCGCAAAGTGGGTTTTCGAAAATTAAATACTTTGGCATAATCCTGCCTGTTCAACATTGAATCATATCGATAATAACTATTGCGCACTTTTACATCTGGCAATTGGGCAGCATATACATGAATCATTACATTAAAAGCATCTGTATTACTAATTGTATCAACAGCATACTTCATGGTATTTTTACCTATCATCGAAAACCAAATAGAATCAGTCGTTTTAACCGTAAGTAAATACCTACCTGTAGAGTCTGTTATTGTGCCCCTACCCGAAGTACTTTGTACAGCAACAGCTTCTAATGGGCGGCGTGCTGAAATATCATACACAGTTCCGCTAATGGTAATAAATTGAGCTGATGCATTGCTCAATAATATTGCATTCAACAGCATCAATACAATAAACCGAATGAGTAATTTTTTTCTCAAATGCCCTTAATTATTTAGTAATATTAAAGCAGCAGGGGCAAAATACCATCAATTTCAACGGAATTAACTTGTTTTTTGCAGTTTAAAACTTAATATCAATAATATATGGCAGCATCTTACGCCAAGTGGGCCAGTCGTGCGTTATATCGGATCCCCAAACGTCTAAATCATTCCAAATACCCTTATTGTAAAGTATAGCCGAAAAACGCTTAGATGCTTCTGGATCCTCATAGTTACCACTTCCTGTGTAAATGTGGATATGGTGACTAGCACGTATTTTTTCTAAATACCAATCGTCGTTTAAATTAGGTACATAGTGTTCTGGACTATTATAATACACTTGATCGTCCCAAAAACCATCAGTATATTCGGTAAGATTATATACACCACTCATACTAATAGCTCCATTAATAATATCTGGCCTTTTTAAAAATAAATTCATAGCATGCAATGCCCCAAAACTTGCACCGCAAGTATAAATCATTGTTTCTTGGCTAGTACTTGTGCGAATAAAAGGGATTACTTCATTAAAAACATAATCATTGAACTGATTTTGTCGGATAGCTTTATGTGCAGGAATCATTTCCTTATTCATCCAGCTTTCTTTATTCATGCTATCGATACTAAAAACACGAATTTTTCCAGCATTAATTTGTGGAGCCAATGCATCCATCATTTGAAATCGTTCGTATTCTAAGTAATCTGCAGCTGCAGTAGGAATCAATAATATTACAAATCCGTAATGGCCATAAGAAACAATGGGCATTTCTTTATTTAAGGCAGGACTATACCATGAAGAGAGTTGTTTATTCATAAATTAATCAATACAAGTTTTCTTAATTTCTTTCCAAAGATCTTTATAACATTGTGCAGCATAACTACTGGCAGCATAAGTTTCAAGAGGTGCTTCGTTTACTCCCATTTTTTCTACATCACTTAAATAAGGGATATAATTTTTAAAAAATATTTTGTCTTTATAAAATTCATTAATCACTTGGTGATGCAAATTTTTTCGATGATCTACCATACTAAAAAAACATTTTATTTTAGTAATATCTACATCATTCTCTTTACAATAACTTAAAACAGATTCGTAGGAACGTATTGATAAAGTAGTAGGAATATTGGGCATTAAAACCCAATCAGCCCCACTAAAAATAGCATCATGCAAAATAGAAATTCCAGGAGGGCAATCTAAAAAAACAATATCATAGTCTTTTTTTACAGTTGCAAGAATAGTAGCAATTTTTTTCTTCGACTGTTTCATTTCACTTAATAAAATATCGGCATGCCTTGCAGAAAGATCAGCAGGAATAATATCTAAATTTTCATAATCAGCATGTTGAATTGCTTCGGAGAGTGTAATTTCATTACTCAATATTTTTTTTGCCTCATTTTTTATAGTAGCATTTACGCCCAAATAAAAAGAGGAAGAACCTTGTGGATCTAAATCCCACACTAGCGTTTTGTATCCTTCTTTTGCAGCCAAGTAGGCCAAATTAATAGTAGCAGCCGTTTTACCAACTCCACCTTTTAAATTGTATAAAGCTATGGTCAACATGAGCGTTTTTTTAAGTGAAGTAAGATAGTAAAAATTATAATAGAGCACCCAACAAAAGGCATCCTAAAACAATAAATGGTGCGGGAATACGGTTATCTCGTAAAAGAACAAAAGTAATAATTACAATAAAAATACCCCAAAAAGCGGTCAAATATTGGCCTTCAAATAAAGGAAAAAAAATATTATCTTTTAATAAATAAGCGGTTGCGCCAGACATTATTCCTACGACTGCTGCATTAATTCCTTCCAAAGACCGATAGATTACTGCATATTTCTTCAAATTTTGCCATACAGGAAAAAAGAACAATACCAATAAAGCACTGGGTAAAAAAATGGCTACAGCCCCAATAATACAACCCATTAATTG
Organism: Sphingobacteriia bacterium; assembly: GCA_043743375.1. Classification (GTDB taxonomy): domain Bacteria; phylum Bacteroidota; class Bacteroidia; order Chitinophagales; family Chitinophagaceae; genus Sediminibacterium. Next base: position 629 of record JAYTXG010000182.1, on the reverse strand, counting down.
GATAATACTTCCTTGCTCTCTCAATGCCATTCCGCCTGTAAATGCCCCGATTGAAAATACTGGTCCGGGTATAGCCCTTACCATGCCTGAGCCTGTTAAAAAATCTTGTCGCCCAATTTTCAACACATCTCTTTTACTTTCTTTAATATGTTTCGTTTCTGGCCTTGTTACATATTGCTCATACATTAACGGCATTAATACATCGCCACCTCCAAAAACAAGGCTTCCAAAACGATAATTGTTTTCAAAAACGTTAATGGATTTTCTGTTTTTCCAATTATTATTAGTTGCTGTTTCTGATAAATAACCTGCCAAACCAAAAAGCGCAATGAAAATTAAGATATTACCCCATTTAATTTTTTTGGGGGGGATATCTTTTTGTGGAATTCTTTTAACACTGAAATTAGTAGCAATGCCTGCCAAAACAATCAACCCAGGAAATACCCATGGTGTTTTAAATGCTAAAAATGTAGCTATTGTTGCTACAATCATTATCACACTTGTAATGGTATTTTTAATTGATATGCCAAATGTTCTATAAGATGAATAGGCAATAAATCCAATGGCCATTGGCTGGATAAATTGAAAGATGTCCACTTTTTTTTGAATGTCATCAAAATAATCTAACA
>JAYTXG010000181.1:0-9167 GCA_043743375.1 Sphingobacteriia bacterium | reverse complement strand
GGTATTGAGTGTAAAATTGAGTTCTGCCATTCAGCAAAAATACAAGAAAGTTTGTCTTATTTTTGCCACATGATCATACCATCTATTGTGTGGACTATTTGTTTTGGATTTTTTTGCGGAATAATAGCTATACAACTTTTCTATTATTTATTTTTCTTTAAAAGATTAGCCAATTACATTCCTCCTTTAAAAGAAAATACAGTTGAGCACCCAGTTTCTGTAGTTATTTGCGCAAGAGACGAAGCACGAAACCTGGTGAAAAATCTTCCGGGTGTATTAGTACAAAATTATAAGACTACACATGAAGTAGTATTAGTAGTTGATAATTCAACTGACGAAAGTAAATATATTATCGACGAGTTCAAACGTTCATTCAAAAATTTGAATATGGTTGAACTAACTCAAGAAGCATTAATGATTAGCGGCAAAAAATTTCCTTTATCCATGGGTATTAAAAGTGCTAAGTATGAAATTGTTTTGTTAACTGATGCAGACTGTGTTCCAGCTTCAGAAAATTGGATTCAAAAAATTCAGGACACTTATAATGATGGTATAGAAATTGTACTAGGTTATGGTGCTTATCATAAACAACCAGGATTATTAAATAAGCTTATTCGTTTTGAAACTTTCCATACTGCCATTCAATATCTTTCTTATGCCTTGGCTGGTAAACCTTACATGGGTGTTGGAAGAAATTTGAGTTACAAAAAAAATGTTTTTTTTAGAAACAAAGGTTTTTCTTCTATCAATCAAATACCTAGTGGAGATGATGACTTGTTTATTAACCAAGTAGCAACTTCAACAAATACTGCCATCAGCATCGATCCTGAAACTCATACCCTGAGCGATTCGAAACGAAGTTGGGGTGAGTGGATGTCGCAGAAATACAGACATTACACTACTAGTAAATACTACAAGCCAATTCATAAATTCTTGCTTGGTCTTTACTCTTTCTCTCTATTCCTACTTTATCCCATGTTTATTGTTAGTATGGTATTTTTTAGCTGGTGGATTGCTTTGATAATTTTTGGGGTTCGTTTTTTTGTTCAAGCTTATGTTTTTTTTAAAACGATGAAACAGCTCAATGAATCGGATCTATTTCCTTGGTTTTTATTATTAGATATTTGGATGTTTTTTTATTTCATCTTTACAGCACCAGCATTATGGAAAGCACCCCGCAAAAATTGGAATTGATCATCAAATATTTTGATGATTTTACTGAAGGTCAGATTAAACAGTTTTCTTTACTCAACGATTTATATACAGAATGGAATGCAAAGATAAATGTGATATCTAGAAAAGATATTGATAGTATTTATCTACATCATATTCTTCATTCATTAAGTATTGCAGCAATTGCTGATTTTAAACCTGAAATGAATATCATTGATATTGGTTGTGGTGGTGGATTTCCAGGGATTCCACTCGCCATTTTTTTTCCTGAAGTTAAGTTTCATTTGGTTGATAGTATCGCTAAAAAATTGAAAGTAGTAGAAGCAGTTTGCGAAGGTGCCGGCATTAAAAACATTACCATACAACATACAAGAGCCGAAGATATTGAAAATAGAAAATTCGATTACGCTGTTTCTCGCGCTGTGGCACCTCTAAAAGAGTTACTTAAATGGAGCATGCCATTATTAAAAAAACAACCAGGAGCAGCAACTGGTCCAGATACATTAAGAAATGGGTTAATCTGCTTAAAAGGTGGTGATCTTGCCCAAGAAATTTTTGAAAGTGGAGCAAGACCAAAAATGATGCCCATCCTCAAAATTTTTCCGGAGCCTTATTTCGAAGAAAAATTTATTTTACATATAGCTCGTTAACACTTACTCAGGTATCACTAACTTATTATTGGTCCTATTTATATCTGCTAAACGCATACTAGGATCAATTTCAATCGACTTGATGTCTTTTATTTGCCTAGATGTAGTAAAGCTGTATTCAGGATGAGTCCATTTCCATTCTTCATGTACTGTCCGTGGAATTTTATTCTCAACTGGTTTTTCGCCATACATTAAATTAAGTGGGATGTAATGCATTTCTTGAGTACCATCTTTAAAAGTAATAAGCACATCAATCGGCATTGGCATTTTACCAATTCTTTTTACTGTGATTGAAGTATTATTATTTACTACAGCAATATCACCTACACTATAATCAATTGTTTTTGTACCATTGATCCAATATTCTTTGTACCAATCTAATTCCATTCCACTCAATTTTTCGGCAACTTGAATAAAATCATTTGGATTTGGATGTTTAAAACGCCAAGTATTATAATAAGCCATTAATATTTTATCTCGAATACTATCGCCTACTATATAACCGAGCTGCGACATAAAAACTGCTCCTTTTGAATATGCAGCAGCACCGTATGCAAAATTGGTATTGTAATGATCAGAATGAGTACTAGCGGGCTCCTCCATACCACTCTTTGCTAAATTAAGATAGCTTTTGTATGATCCGTCAAAAATAAATCCAGTTTTGCCTCTCAAAGTAGCTTGTACTCTTATGCTTGCATAATCAGTAAATCCTTCATCCATCCAAGGATACAAAGATTCATTTGTACCCATCATCATCTGATACCAACTATGCATCCACTCATGAATAGCAGTTCCAACACTTGCGCTTTTTAATAAAGTTGCCATAGGATATTCCATACCGCCATCACCACCTTGAACAAATGTGTAGGTTTTATAAGGATATGCTCCAAATGTTTTTGCCATTATTGGATAGGCCAATGCACAAGTATCAGCCATTTTTTGCCAACGATTTTCTAATGAGTCAACTGCTTTGTATACTACTCTAATTAATGGACCATTTGCAACTGATCGAGTAATCATTTTATAATTTGGATCGGCAGCCCACATAAAATCATGTACATTATTTGCCTGCCACTTCCATGTTTTAGTTGCTGCTAAACTTGCATTTATATTAGTTCCCATAGCTTCATAACCAAACCCAACTTCATTGGCATTTAATAAATCTCCGCCAGCTGTTACCATATAATTTTTATCAATGGTAATCTGAACATCAAAATCGCCCCAAACGCCATAAAACTCTCTAGCAATATATGGATTGGCATTCCAGCCCTGATAATCATACTCTACCATTTTTGGGTACCACTGACTCATACTATAACGAATTCCTTCTTTATTATCTCTACCACTTCTTCTAATTTGCAAAGGTACTTGAGCTTCAAAAGCAACATCTAACACTATTTTAGATTTGGGTAAGATTGGCTTTATAAGCAACACTTCTAAAATTGTTTCATGCTCTTTTAATTGTTGAGCAACTCCATTGATGATTACTGATTTAACTTTCTGATATCCAATTTCTTCTGTAGTGAGTTTATTAATTCTGTCTTTAACACGTGCATCCCAATCTAATCCATCTATTTCTTTTTTAGGATTTGGTTCGCTGATTTTAGTTTTTCCTAATTCCCTACTTCTAACATCCATACTGCTATTTGGCTGAAATGCGTTCCAATATAAATGCAAAAAAACTCGTTGTAATGTATCCGAAGAATTATTGGTGTACTCGATTTTTTCGGTTCCAGAGAATCGATTTGTTACTACATTCATCTTAACATCGATGTTGTATTTAATCCTTTGCTGCCAACGATCTGCTTGAGCATAAACAGCATTACCCAAAAGGCAAGTTATAAATAATAAAGCTAAAATTTTATGCATAGTATTTGTATTAATAGTAATTATATTAATTTATTCTTTTCCGGCTACAACAATTACAATTTCACCCTTTACAGTTTTCGCTTTAAAATATTCAGCTACTTGTGTTACTGTTCCACGATTATTTTCTTCAAATAATTTAGTAAGTTCTCTACTAACTGAACATTGCCTATCGGCTCCAAAATAGGTAGCAAATTCTTCGAGCGTTTTTACTAATCGCATCGGGCTTTCATAAAATATCATGGTTCTTTCTTCGGCAACTAATTTTTTCATCAATGTTTGTCGCCCTTTTTTTAAAGGCAAGAACCCTTCAAAAACAAACCGGTTAGTTGGAATGCCGCTATTAACCAATGCTGGCACAAATGCTGCTGCACCGGGTAAACATTCAACCTTTATATCTCTTTGAATACATTCTCTTACCAATAAAAACGCTGGATCTGAAATACCTGGCGTTCCTGCATCTGTAATTAATGCCATTACTTTTCCTGCAAGTAATTGATCTGCTAAATGCGCTACTACCTTATGTTCATTGTGTTGATGATAAGGAGTTAATGGTTTAATTATCTGATAATGATTCAGCAGTTTAGAAGACGTTCTTGTATCCTCACAAAGTATTAGATCTACCTGCTGCAATATTTCTATTGCACGATAGGTAATATCTTTTAAATTTCCGAGAGGTGTAGGAACTAAATATAACAATTGATTAAATTATAGTGATCTCAAAAAACTCCATTACTTGATTGGCCAATAATTGCTTACTAGCATTTTCAGCAATATCTTTTGCTTCATCTGCAGACGCAGCTTCTATAGTTAATGAAATATGTTTTCCCACACGCACATCATGTATAGCATGAATTCCTAAATTTTGTAATCCACCCAACACAGCCTTTCCTTGTGGATCTAACAAATCATTTAATGGCATTACTGTAACTCGTACATTATAAATCATGATTCAACTTGTTTAAAAATTAAAGATATAGTTACATAAGCAACAAAACTGATCAAAACTGCTAGCCATCCAAATAATAGAGCTGAAACAACCCCAATTAAAGTAATTAAAATAAAGGGCAGTCCTTTTTTAAGCGTAAATCCATTGAACTTAAATGCTAACATTGGTAATGTAGAAATCATTAAATAACTACTAATACCAATTAAAGCATACCAAAGCCATTTATTCAATAACAATTCTGCAATCCAAGTTTCTTGACTGTACCAAGATAGCATTGGAAATGAAGCAAACAATAATCCAACTGCAGGTATTGGAACACCTTTAAATCCATATTGCTGAGTAATATCTATATTAAATCTGGCCAATCTGTATGCACCTGCACAAGGAATTAAAAATGCTGGTAATAACAATGCAAAAGAAACGTCTAGTCCACCTGGATCTTGTGAATAAGCATATCGCAAAAATTGAAAAACAATTATTCCAGGCGCAACTCCAAAACTTACAATATCAGATAAAGAATCTAATTGCTTTCCTAATTCAGATGGTACTTTTAACAATCGAGCTACAAAGCCATCAAAAAAATCTACAATTGCTGCAGCAATAATTAACCAACCTGCCCACATCATTTTTTCGGGTAGTGATACTAAATTTTCGCCATAACTATTTACAGTTAATGTTAAGCCTGGTTGTAATATGTATATTATAGCAATGCATCCTAAAAAAAGATTGGCTAGTGTAAATAAATTAGGTATCTGTTTTTTCATAAATTTATTAACCCTTAATCCCGATTTCTATTTCCTTTTCATCAACCTCTCTATTTCTTCAACTGTTATTGGAATATTTTTCATCAAATCGTTACTTCCAGATTTAGTAATCCAAAAATTATTTTCAATTCTTATTCCCATCTTTTCTTCTTCAATATATATACCAGGTTCAACCGTAAACAACATTCCCGCTTTTATTGGTTCTGTTCTTGTTCCCAAATCGTGAACATCAATTCCTAAATGATGCGAAATTCCATGGTATAAATATTTACGGTAAGCCCTGTTTTCAGTATCTTCATTTTTTAAATCGGCTTTTGAAAGCAATCCAATTTTTATAAATTGTTTGGCAGCTTCTTCCCCAACTTTATCGGTATAATCTACTATTGAAATACCTGACTTTAAAATACTTTTTGCATAATTGTGCAAATGCAAACAAGCATTATATACTATTTTTTGACGAGCACTAAATTTGCCATTCACAGGAACAGTTCTTGTTAAATCGGCATTGTATCCTCCATATTCTGCACCAAAATCCATTAAGATTAGTTCTCCATCTTTACATACTGCATTATTAGCTACATAGTGGAGTGTTCTTGCATTATCTCCACTTGCAATAATACTTCCATAAGCTGGACCAGTAGCTCTTTCTCTTAAAAAACTATGCCATATCTCTGCTTCTATTTCATATTCAGTAACACCTGGCTGAATAAATTGTAACAATTTTCTAAATGCATTTTCAGTAATATCTATTGCTTTTTGCACAACTACTATTTCTTCTTGAGTTTTAATACCTCTCAACTCTTTCATTAGTTTTGCTGCACGTTGAAATTGGTGCAACGGGTATTGCATTTTCATTTCATCAATAAATTGATACTCCCTAGTTTTTACCAAACTTGCTTTTCTATCATTTTCATTACTATCTAAGTAAATATTATCAGCTAAATGAATCCAACTTTGTAACATAGCATCTAGACTATCTAACCAAACAATAGTTTTAATCCCAGAAATAGCAGTTGCTTCCGATGCCCTTAATCTTTTACCATCCCATTTTTCTTTGAGTGCATTTGGGCGGACCAATACCAACACTTCTTTGTATTTTTTATCGTTGCAATCAGGAAAAAGAATAACCATTGAATCTTCTTGTTCAATTCCACTCAACCAATACAAATCACTATTTTGTTTAAAATTATGAATAGCATCTCCATTACTTGGCCATTCATTATTACTCACAAATATTGCAATACTATTCGGAAGCATTTTAGCTACAAATCTTTTTCTGTTATTGATGAAAATAGTTGAATCTAATGGAAAATACTTCATGCAATGAGCTTTAAGGTTGCAAGATAAACTAAAAGAAGTTATATATTTTACGGAAACTTATAGAGGATTATGTTAGAATCTAACAGTAGGGCACTTAACGGATTTTCCTAATGAAGAAGGGAATATTCCGTGTTTAATTATTGAAAGTTCATAAGCACCTCTGGTGCCATTAAAGGTGCTTAAAGTAGAAATAGTTGCATCGTAGTTAACGGTGATTTTAATATCATTAATTTGATATCCAACTACTGGTATTACTGCATCATTATTTCGATAATATAATCCTAAAATCAACTGCTTAGCACCATCTCCACTCAAATCTCTATTGGCATTCATGCCTAACACTATTTCCTTTGCAGACCCTGCTGTACTATAATATATATTCGGATTTACAATCCAGATATCTTGCACTTTAATACTTGCATTGGCAAAAAAAGTATATCGCATATTAATTCTGCTGTCAACTAATGATGCTTCATAAAAACTCTCTTTTGGCCTGTTTAAATGCATAATGCTGACTCCAGCATTAAAATAAGCATTTTCAGATGCGAACAATGCATAGTTTAAACCCATTGAAAGATCAAAATAACCAGCTTGACTAAAAGCAAAAGGTTCATTCGAAGGAATGGTGGATTCAAAAAATTGACCGTTCCATTGATTATCAAAAACTAATTTAGAAGCGTCAATTTTCTTAGCTACAACACCAGCAGAAAAACCAGCACTTAATAAACTTTTATAACCCAGCAATTGATGATATGCAATAGAAAATGTTGCGCTAGTTGCTGATAAATTCCCACTTCCAGCTACTTCTTTTAAAATGGAACCCCCAATACCCATCCATCCATTCTCCATTTTATTGGCAAATAATTTTGTGTCTGCCCATATTCCCATCGTTTTATAAGGAGCACCAAAAGATGTAAATTGATTTCTATAGTTACCCCCAATTCGATAATCGTAATCAGGATTAAAACCTGTATTAGCTGGATTTACCAATAGTGGTACATTGTAGTATTGAGAAAAATTTAATCCTTGAGAAGACGCATTAAAATAAATAATACTACAGATTATTGTAAACAAACTGCGTAAATATAATATGGTTAATCCGTTCTTCATTGTTTATCTTAACAAGGTAATATCGCCTTTTTTAGTTGTTTTGGTTTTATCAGAAAATTCAATTTCAACGGTATAATAATAAACGTCTTGTGCTTGTAATTTACCATTATAGTATCCGTCCCATCCTTCATTAACATTAGTGCCATAATAAACTACAGATCCCCACCTATTATAAATACGCCATGTCATTTTTGCTATACCAAATCCTCTAACATAAATTCTTTCATTTACCCCGTCACCATTGGGTGAAAAAGCATTGGGAACATCAAATAAAGGGTTTACAACAGCAGTAATTAGTTCACAATGTTTATCAATACAACCAACCTTATTAGTAGCAAATAAACAAACATTATAAGTACCCGAAGCAGTAAAAGAATATTTTATTAGTGTATCTCTTTTAGTTGTTGCAATTACTTTGCTATCTCCAAAATCCCACTGGTATTTATTTCCTCCTGATGATAGATTGGTAAAGGTATAAATCTGATTGGGTTGTGATGATCTTGGGGTATAATCAAATAATGAAGTAGGGTTCGGACTAACAAATACATCTTTTGTAGATGGTTTGGTTTTATTAACATCACAAGTATTATTGTCGGTAACTGTTACAGTAACAGAATAAGTTCTTGCACTTGCATAAGTATATTTTGGATCCGATGAAGTACTGGTAGGTGAGCCATCTCCAAAATCCCAAACAAAACTAGCGCCCCCCAATCCTGTGTAAGTAAAATTAGTAGGGGAACCAATACAAGCTGTGTCGGCAATAAATGAAGGAGTAAATGTTGCAGATACACGAACAGTCTTTTCTACATAATCATCTTGATTGCAAAATAGTGGATCTTTTAAAGTTAATCGAACAATATAAGAACCATCAGCTGGAAAGGTATGAGGTACTGGAGATCCATTGGCAGGAACTGCCGGGGAACCATCACCAAAATCCCAAAGAAAAGAATTATTTCCAAAAGATTTTCCTGGAGGAGGAACAGCTAAATTATTAAATTGAAATTGCCTAAGACCACAATTACCTACAGATTGATAATTGAAATTTAAATTAGTAACAGCATCATCTTTAACCTTAATAGTTAAATAGGAAGTATCTCTTTCATTACAAGTCTTTAAATCTTCTGAAATAAGCCTTACTGTGTAATTTCCAACAACTTTATAAGTGAAACTTGCATTTGCAGTATTGGTTGTAGTATCATTAATTCCATCTCCATTAAAATCCCAATAATAGGTATTTGCATTTGCAACAGTATCTATAAAGTTCACAGTAAGAGGCACACATCCCGAAGAAACACCCGATCTTCCATTAATAGATGATTTTACACCAGAAGATAT
>JAYTXG010000180.1:0-5931 GCA_043743375.1 Sphingobacteriia bacterium | reverse complement strand
AAAAACGGGGCTTTTGACTATATTATCAAAGGTGATGACAATAATAAAATTATACCTTTATTGTATCGAGCAATGGAAAAGGTTGAATTAGCCAAGAGAGTACAACAACTTGAAAAGCAATTAGGTGATAAATATTCTTTTAACAAGATTATTGGCAAATCAAAACTAATTCAAAAAGCCATTGATTTGGCTCAAAAAGTTGCTGTTACCGGTACTACTGTTTTGCTTACAGGCGAAACTGGAACTGGAAAAGAAGTATTTGCACAGGCAATTCATCAGGCAAGTACTAGAAATAAAAAAAATTTTGTAGCTATAAACTGTTCTGCATTTAGTAATGAGTTATTAGAAAGTGAAATGTTCGGGCATAGAGCAGGTGCGTTTACCGGAGCAACAAAAGACCAAAAGGGACTTTTTGAAGAAGCAAATAATGGAACGATTTTCTTAGATGAAATTGGTGAAATGTCGTTGGCACTGCAAGCAAGACTTTTAAGGGTTTTGGAAACTGGTGAGTTTATTCGTGTAGGCGAAACCAAACCAACAAAGGTCAATGTTCGCATTATTGCAGCTACCCATAGAGACTTGCAAAATGAAATTGAGCTAGGACATTTTAGGGAAGATTTGTTTTATCGTATTTCTACCTTTCAAATTCATTTACCGCCACTTCGTGAACGCGTTGTAGATATTGAAGCTATTGCTGCACATTTTATTAATGTCGCTTTCTTAAAAACCAATAAGAAAACACAAAATGTATCAACTAGCTTTTATGAAGCCCTTAAACAACATCAATGGAAGGGCAATATTCGTGAATTAAAAAATGTGATTGAACGAAGTGTAATACTTTGCGACAATGAACTAACAGTTGAACAATTACCCTTTGAATTACAAAAGGCTAACAACACAAACACGAAAAATAAAACGCTATCTGCATTTGAATTAGCTAGCGCCGAAAAACTACACATTCAAAAGGTGCTGAATTATACTAACAGCAACAAAACCAGAACTGCTGAATTGTTAAATATTGCTTTAACTACACTTTATCGAAAACTTTCTGAATATGGTTTAGAATAAATCTCTCTTTCATAACGCTATGGTTGACCCTTTCAAAACGAAAGGGTTTTTTATTTACCCCATTCTTTCATTTAGCATAACCTATTGCTAATCATTGCTTTAAGAGCAGTTTATTAAAAGTGGACTATTAATTGAACTATGTTATTTATTAATACAAAAAAATGATAACTACAATTTTAACTTTCTCAGGGTTATTAGCTTTTGCCCTTTTTTACAAAGCTATTAATTGGTTTGAAAAAATCTAAAACTATGACAGCATTATTCATCATCGCAATTGGAGTATTTGGCTATATGTGCTATGTACTTTTAAAACCTGAAAAATTCTAATTCTTATGAACACAGAAATACTCGGCGTAATCTTAATGTATGTGGCTGTTGTTGCTTTGGCAATTCCACTTGGTCGCTACATTGGAAAGGTTTTTAATTATGAAAATACTTGGCTCGATAAAATTTTAAATCCACTTGATAAACTCTTTTTCAAATTAGGCGGCATTGATCCTTCAAAAGAAATGAACTGGAAACAGCATTTGGTAGCATTGCTTACCATTAATATAGTTTGGTTTGTAATTACTATGCTAGTACTTACCAATATGAGTTGGTTACCACTTAATCCAGATGGCAATTCTTCTATGAGTGGAGATTTGGCTTTTAACACAACGGTAAGTTTTATTACCAATACCAACTTACAACATTATTCAGGCGAAACAGGCTTGTCTTATTTTGGGCAATTACTTTTAATGCTTTGGATGTTTATTAGTGCCAGTACAGGCATTGCGATTTGTGCAGTAGTATTTTTAGCAATGAAGGAACGCACCACACAAACCCTAGGTAATTTTTATTCTTTTTTTGTAAGAGGTAGTACTCGCATACTATTTCCATTGGCAATTATTGTTGCAACGCTATTGTTGTTCAACAAAACACCAATGACATTGGATGGAAAAGATAAAATTACTACTCTAGAAGGACAAGAACAACAAATTAGTCGTGGCCCCGTTGCAGCATTTGTAGCTATTAAACAATTAGGAACAAATGGTGGTGGTTTTTATGGTTCTAATTCTGCCAATCCAATGGAGAACTCAAACTATTTTACCAATATAGTAGAAACTATTTCCATCTTTTTAATTCCCATGGCAATGATTTTTGCTTTGGGTTATGTTTTAAAAAGAAAAAAATTAGCACTAATAATTTTTGGGGTAATGACATTAGGGTTTCTTATGTTATTAATTCCTTCTATCTATTTTGAAATGAAAGGAAATACTGCCATTACCCAAATGGGTATTCAACAAAACATGGGAAGTATGGAAGGCAAAGAAGTCCGATTTGGTTCGGCTGCATCTGCCTACTGGGCTATAAATACCACCTGCACAAGTAATGGATCTGTTAATGCCATGCATGATAGTATGACACCTCTTACTGGAATGATGACGTTGTTGGGAATGATGATTAACTGCTTTTTTGGAGGTGTGGGTGTTGGATTTCTAAATTTTTACGTCTTCATTATTTTGGCAGTTTTTATTAGTGGCTTAATGGTAGGAAGAACACCCGAATTTTTAGGTAAAAAAATTGAAGCCAAAGAAATGAAGATTGCAATGGTTATTGCTTTGCTACATCCATTTTTGATATTGGTTGGTACGGCTCTTTCAAGTTTTTTGTACTCTAGCAATCCAGTAAAGTATGCCGGCTGGTTGGCTAATCCAGGCTTCCATGGATTTAGTGAAATGTTGTATGAATTCACTTCATCTAGTGCCAATAACGGTAGCGGCTTTGCAGGCTTAGGCAACAATACACCATTTTGGAATATAGCCTGTGGAATTGTAATGTTATTTGCTCGATATCTGCCAATTATTGGCCCAGTAGCTATCGCTGGTATTTTGGCTAGTAAAAAATTCATTCCTGAAAGCAATGGAACATTAAAAACCGATACAACAACTTTTGGATTAATGGTTTTTGCCGTAATAGTAATTGTAGCAGCACTAGCATTTTTTCCTGCTTTAACACTGGGACCAATTGCAGAATATTTTTCAATGCATAAATAACCAACAAAATGACAAAAAATACATCCTTGTTTCAAAAAGACTTAATGCAAGAAGCTTTAAAGCAGTCTTTTATAAAACTTAACCCTAAAACAATGTTTCGTAATCCTGTAATGTTTACAGTAGAAATAGGAACAGCCGTTATGTTTTTTGTTTGCTTGTGGATATTAGCAGGCGAAAAATCTCAAGGTACTTTTACATACAATTTAGTTGTGTTTCTTGTCTTATTACTTACATTACTTTTTGCCAACTTTGCAGAAGCTATAGCAGAAGCAAGAGGAAAGGCACAAGCTGATAGCTTACGCAAAACAAGGGAAGAAACTCCTGCTAAGAAAATATCTGATATTGGAAAATTTAATTCCAACGAAATACAAATTGTTCCTTCGTCACAATTAAAAAAGGGAGACATATTTTTTTGCGAAGCAGGCGATATAATACCAATGGACGGTGAAATAGTAGATGGACTAGCAACCATTGACGAAAGTGCCATTACTGGCGAAAGTGCACCAGTAATTCGTGAAGCTGGTGGCGATAAAAGTTCCGTAACAGGTGGTACAAAAGTATTATCAGATAGAATAACTGTAAAGGTAAATACAGAACAAGGCGAAAGTTTTTTGGATAAAATGATTGCTTTGGTAGAAGGTGCATCAAGGCAAAAAACACCCAATGAAATTGCTTTAACTATTCTTTTAGCAGGATTTACGTTGGTTTTTATTATTGTTACAATAACACTAAAATCATTTGCCGATTATGCCAATACACCAATTACAATAGCCGCATTTATTTCACTTTTTGTTTGTTTAATTCCCACAACTATAGGTGGTTTGCTTTCTGCCATTGGCATTGCAGGTATGGATAGAGCATTAAGAGCTAATGTAATTACAAAAAGCGGAAAAGCGGTTGAAACAGCAGGGGATATTGATGTTTTGTTACTAGACAAAACTGGCACAATTACCATAGGTAATAGAAAGGCAACTAACTTCTATCCTGCTAATGAAATTGATGAAAAGCATTTTATCAAATCGGTGGTATTAAGTTCATTAGCAGATGAAACACCTGAAGGTAAATCCATTATTGAGTTGGCTTGTAAAGTTGAAAATGGGAAGTTGAAAATGGAAAATGGCTTTGTTGAATTTTTAGTGAACAATAGACAAATTTTCAATTACCAATTATCAACTATCAACTTCAAAAAGTTTACAGCAGAAACAAGAAGTTCAGGTATTGATTTAGAAAACATTCGAATCCGTAAAGGGGCATCAGATGCCATAAAAAAACTATCCGAAACGGCTGGTAATCCATTTCCAAAAGAGACAGCAGAAGCCGTTATAAAAATTTCTAGTAATGGTGGAACACCACTTGTTGTGTCTGAAAACGAAAGAGTAATTGGTGTAGTTGAGTTGCAGGACATTATTAAAACAGGCATAAGCGAACGCTTTGAACGGTTGCGAAAAATGGGTATAAAAACTGTAATGGTTACTGGTGATAACCCTTTAACAGCCAAATTTATTGCTGAGAAGGCTGGCGTTGATGATTTTATTGCTGAGGCAAAGCCTGAAGACAAAATGAACTATATAAAAAAAGAACAGTCCGAAGGTCGTTTAGTAGCAATGATGGGGGATGGTACAAACGATGCACCAGCTCTAGCCCAAGCTGATGTAGGTGTAGCCATGAATAGCGGTACGCAAGCGGCAAAAGAAGCAGGGAATATGGTGGATTTAGACAACGATCCTACTAAATTGATTGAAATTGTTGAAATTGGCAAACAACTTTTAATGACAAGGGGAACACTTACCACGTTTAGTATTGCCAATGATGTAGCAAAATATTTTGCCATTATTCCAGCCTTATTTATAGTAGCCATTCCTTCTTTACAGGGGTTGAATATTATGAATTTGCATAGCCCAGAAAGTGCCATTCTTTCAGCAGTAATCTTTAATGCTATTATCATTCCTTCGCTCATTCCATTGGCATTAAAGGGTGTTACTTACAAACCCATTGGTGCAAGTGCTTTGCTTCGTAGAAACTTGCTGTTTTATGGCTTAGGCGGTGTAATTATTCCTTTTGGGGGCATTAAAGCCATTGATCTTTTTGTTTCGCTATTTATATAAATAGCAGATAGTTATTACAATTCACTATTTATAATTCACTAAATGAAAAATGATTTAATTTCAGCTATTCGTTTAACACTTGTTTGTTTAGTGTTCTTCTGTGGCATCTATACACTTACAGTTTGGCTCATATCTAAAGTTATTCCTAAAAATAAGTCATTCGCAAAAACCGAAGCTGGCTTCTATGAAAATGTGGGGCAAAATTTTACAAGTGATAAATACTTTTGGTCTCGTCCCTCAGCCGTTGGTTACAATGCTGCTGGTTCAGGTGGTAGTAATAAAGGAACATCCAACCCGGATTACTTGGCAGAAGTGCAAGCCCGAATAGATACCTTTTTAGTACATAATCCTGATATTAAAAAAGAAAATATTCCCTCTGACTTAGTAACTGCAAGTGGTAGTGGTATTGATCCTAATATTTCTGTTCAGGCAGCCAAAGTGCAAGTGAAGCGAATTGCTAAATGTCGCAATATCAGCGAGTCAACTATTTATCAAACAATTGAACAACAAACAGAAAAACCATTGTTCAGCCTGTTTGGTACTGAGAAAATAAATGTTCTTAACCTTAATCTTTCATTAGATAAAATCATAGGTACAAAATGAAAAAAATATTTTTAGCAATATTGTTATTAACTTATTTAAATAGTTTTGCACAAACCGACAGCACAAAAAATCCACTTTCTGTAAGTGGTTACATTGAAACTTATTATGTTTACGATTTT
>JAYTXG010000179.1:0-1745 GCA_043743375.1 Sphingobacteriia bacterium | reverse complement strand
TGATGCAATCTTATTAAAAGAACGCTTTAAAGCCGTAGGCACGTTTCTGTTTTGTAATACCGGGATATAAACCGTTGTGTTTATAAATTTTCTATCCGAAAGCCGAAGGCTCGGCACATATAGTTTTGAATATTGGTAAAACTATTTTGTTTAATTATTTGCTGCAGCTCTCTTAATATGGGCCGAACTTACGGTTCTCATTATATTATTTCTTAGTTTATCAATGGGTTGAAACCCATTGTTACAAATGGTCCGAGGATACGCCACTTTAGGCCAAATTATGAATTGCTATTATAATTTCCGGGTTAATGGACAAAAAGAATGGTAATAATTGCTGTAACCTTTTATGGTATTAGCTTTGGGGCAAATGAAAAATATGAATAAAAAAAGTGTATTTATTGCGGTTCAGGAATAACGCTAAAATATGGCAAGATTAATGGCGTGCAACGCTACAAATGTGCTTGTTGTGGCAAGCAATTTCGTAAAGAGAACCTAATAGAACCAGATATTATTTGGATGGAATATACCCAAGGCAAACAAACCTATTTACAGCTTTCTACAAAATACAATTGCTCTGTAAAAACTATCCAGCGAAAAATAGACACAGTAAAAATTCAACGGCAAACCACTTTTACAAGTTTGGTAAATGTATTAATGGATACAACATATTTTGGGCGAAAATTTGGTGTAATGGTATTTAAAGACAGCATTACCGGGCAGATATTATTTAAGCAATATGTAAAGCAAGAAACCAATAAGCTATACTTATCGGGGATTGAAGAAATAACAAGAAGGGGTATAAAAATACAAGCTATTATTTGCGATGGCAGAAAAGGTCTGTTGCAACTATTCGAAGGCATCCCCATTCAGATGTGCAATTTTCATCAGGTTGCTATTATTAGAAGATACCTTACAAAGAACCCCAAAATGCAAGCCAGTAAAGATTTGTGGGTGCATGTTTTGCTTTTAACAAGAACCGATAAGGAGAGTTTTGAAGGAGGATTAAATGATTGGCATATTAAATGGAAAGACTTTTTGAATGAACGGAAATTAGATGCTCAAGGTAAAAATAGATATGTTCATAAAAGACTAAGGAGTGCTTACAGAAGCCTGAAAACTAATCTCCCATGGTTGTTTACTTGGTACGATAATAGGCTCTTAAACATACCCAATACTACCAATGCTATTGATGGACACTTTGCAGATTTAAAGAATAAATTAAGAAACCATAACGGTCTATCAACAGCAAGAAAAATGAAGTTTAATGATGAGTTTTTTAAGGCATAAACCATCAAAGTTAATAGCTGCCTTCTAAAGAAAACAGCTATTAATCAAATTTACTTCGACGGTATCAAGGTATCCCTGGCAGGTTGCTCTCCAGCAGAGCCTGCTTCCGTTTGGCTTGATAAAGCAAAGATGAAATTCATATACAATAAGTGGAAGAAACCATAAAAATAAAGACCATTCTTTTTGTCCACTTGAACAAAACATCTATAAAATACCATTCTTTTTGTCCATTACGCCTCTTTTAACAAGATTATCCTACTAAATTTTGTTAGGTGAATGCCTGGAGCATATTTAAAAATTAATAAAAATAAAAACGGCGTAAGAAATTAATCTTACGCCGTTTAATGTAATTAACACAGTTGTATTTTACTCTTCTTCATCAAAACTCATTGCTTCTTTCGTTGTCATCAGCAATTCGTATTCTTCTTTACTACCTACAATCATGTTTTCAAAGTCAC
>JAYTXG010000178.1:0-3726 GCA_043743375.1 Sphingobacteriia bacterium | reverse complement strand
GTATAATAATCGCTCATTGTATTAAACACTTTTTCTTTTAATTCATCAGTAGTTAAATTGGCTGGATCAATGGGTGCTAAAAAGTGAATGGATAATTTTTTGGGAAGAAAATAAAAAAATTTATTGGCGCTCAATGCTTTCTTAGTATTGAAAATAACAGCTGGAATAATGGAGTGTTGAGTGTCAACAGCTAGCTTAAATGCACCGTCATAAAACCTTTTTAAGGGTAAATTACTTCTGTTGCGGGTGCCTTCAGGATATATGCACATATGAAAACCATTGTCCAATGCATTTTTCATTAAATCGAAACTTTTTCTTCTGCTAGCGTCACTATTTCTATCTACAATAACAGAGCCTCTATTGTAATACCAACCAAATAATGGAACTTTTAGAAAATCTTTTTTTGCGATTGTTTTATTAGCTCCAGGAATAAAAGGTGAAGAAAGTGGAATATCTAGTAATGCATTGTGATTACAGGTAACAATAAACGTTTTCCCTTTTTTAAAATGTTCTTCTCCTTTTGTACTTACTGGGCATCCAACCATATACAACCAAATAGTCATCCAAGCTTTTGCCGTTTTAATAAAGTAATAGATTCCTTTAGGATCTGGGAAAAACGAACTAATATATGATGGTATTAACGCAATTAAAAAAGTAATTATGAAGCTAATTATTCCCCAAACTGCCCAAACACGTGCAAAAATATTAAGTAAAAAAGTAAAGATTATTTTCATGTTATAATTTCCAGTTTATTGGTTCAATTCCTTGTTGCATTAATAGTTCATTTGTTTTGCTAAAATGTTTACAACCAAAAAAGCCTTTGTCTGCACTGAACGGTGAGGGGTGAGCAGCTTTTAAAATGTGGTGTTTAGTTGCATCAATAAATATTTGTTTCTCGTGTGCAAATTTACCCCATAAAAGAAAAACTATGCCCTTTTTTTCATTAGAAATTTTTTGAATAACGGCATCAGTAAAATCCATCCATCCAATTTTAGCGTGACTTGCAGGTTCATTTGCTCTAACTGTAAGAACCGCATTTAACAGAAGTACCCCTTGATCTGCCCAAGGCAAAAGATTACCAGTATGTGGTATTGCCATTCCGATATCTTTTTTAAGCTCTTTAAAAATATTAACCAATGAGGGAGGTGGTTTTATTCCGTCAGGTACAGAAAAACTGAGTCCATGTGCCTGCCCTAGACCATGGTAGGGATCTTGACCAAGTATTACCACTTTTAAATTATTGAAAGGTGTTTTTTCAAAAGCATTAAAAATTTGTTTGCCTAGTGGGAAAATAATTGCTTTTGTAGCTTTTTCTGATTTTAAGTGAGCACAAATTTGTTGAAAGTAGGATCGATTAAATTCTTCACTTAATAATTCTTTCCAACTTGATTCCATTTGAACATTCATAAAGCAATTTAATTTAAAAATTATTCATTTTCGATGATTTATATATTAAAAATAAAAATAGTTTGATATTTTCTAATGTAGATAACCCATGTAAATTTATTAAATAAATCACAAGCAAAAGTATTATTTACCAAATTCAAATGTATGAAAGTTGAAATTTTACACAAATATTTTGCAACTAATTCAGAGCTCATTATTACTTTTCATTGTTATAGCAAATAGTTCTGCTCAAGTTAATATACTACAATACATCTTCATTAGTAAGTAATGCCACAGGATTAGTGTTAACCATTCTACTTCCTACAATTTAACAGTTGCAAGTGGGATTGCATAAGACAATAGTCAAATTGCATCTGTAATCAATACTTGTGGTGTTGTTAGTGCAACTTTTAAATCTCCTTTAGCTGCAGGTTCAACAGAACAAATGCAGATTTCATTAGTTTATAAATAGCCGAAATTGATTTTGGTTAAAGAGAAATTATCCAAATAGGGTAGTTGATCATTTTTTATTAATAAAGTATTTTAATGCCTACTGCAAATACTGCATATTGGTACTTGAATAATTGAGTAATTTCTTTTTTTTGCTCAGACTGATATAAGCCGTAAATAGTCATTTTTTTACTTACATCACCATTTAATAGAATTGAAAATCTAGATGTTGTTAAGTCAGGTGAGTTATTAATAAGATAACCATTTTGTTCAACAAAATTTTCTTTATTACCAGTTAAGTAACTTAATTTAAGAGAAAGTTGCTTCATTGGATTGACAGAAATAAAAGGAATTAATGATGTGTTTAATGTTGAATAGCTATCGGTAGTATGAAAATAAGCTGTACATCCAAATAAAAAATTGGTATTTCCTAATGGAGCAATAGAAAAAAATCCACTATGAATTAATTGAGTGGTATTATTCATATTGGAAATCGTAGTTCCTACCGATAATGTTAAGTTGTTCATCCTTTTACTCAAATCAAAAGAACCGACAAAATAGTTATTAACAGTTTTAATAGTTTGTGTTCTTGACGGTTGAGGTGGAAATCCGGGTGGAGTGAAAGGTGGGGCTAGAGAAATTTGCGAAGTGATTCCAAGATTCATCCAATGTAATGCAGGAGAGAGCTTCCAATTATTTTTTAAAGAAAAAGCTGCATTTACATAATATTGAAATTGTGTTATTGTTCCTACTGAAGAAGCTTGATTGAAGAAGGTAATCGCATGTAATAAGCTTGTATGTTTACCAACATAATGTAAAATACCAGCTTGTAAATATAAGGCAGGATCAAAATAATTAGATTGACTCTTAGTGATTTTATTGTAATATTTTGCACTATCACTAATTTTGGTGCCTCCTTCAACAAAAGCCATAACTATTGAATTGTCTTTTTTAGCCCCAACTTTAGTAAGTAACGATTCAGAAAAATCAAAACTTAATGTTTTTGCTTCATCATATTTTGCATTAAATAAATAACTATAATAGAGAAATTCCTTTGCTAATTCGTCAGTTGAATTAAAAGTCAATGCTTTTTTAAATTGCATTTCTGCCTTGGTGTAATTTTTTAGTTGATAATAAGCAATTCCAATTCTCATCCTTAAATAAAAATAATCTATTCCCTCTGCTAAAGAGGTTTGAACAAAAGGTATTAACTCGTTCCAATTTTTTTGTTCAAAAAGTTGCAGGCTTTTTTTTTCTACTTCAGCAGGAATTAAGTTTTCTTGCGAAAACGCATTCATGGAAAGAACAAATACAATCGTTGATAAAATTATCTTTTTTTTCATTTTTAAATTTGACAATTATTTGTTGATTATATTTATTTATTATTTTATTAAACTTAATCCTTCTAAAGCAGATTTATCATTAGGACTATATAATAATGTTTTATTAAAAAGGATTAATGCATCATTTTTATTTCCTAAGAAGTAATTTGTCCATGCACTCATTAACATATTGTTATATCCGAAAGGGTATTGGTTTAATGATACATCAAAATATTTCTTTGCACCAACATAGTCTTTTCGATAATAATAAATCAATCCAACATAATAGCAGGCAGTTGCATTTTTAGGATCTAGTTTGAGTATTGATAAGTATGTCTTTTCAATATCATTCCAATCCTCTAGTTTAGTATAAGGATTAATGATTGCCCATTTTGGCTCAGTAGCAGCTGGCATTAATTCAATTGCTTTTTGGTAATAGAGTATAGACTCTTTGTGTTTACCTGCTGAATAATTGAGCCATCCTAAACGGAGATTAATTTCGTATGAGTTTGCATTATATAAAGCATTAATTGCAGTAATGGCAGCGTCATATTTTTGATTGTTTTCG
>JAYTXG010000177.1:0-4812 GCA_043743375.1 Sphingobacteriia bacterium | reverse complement strand
CATCATAATACATCCTTCAACAATTAATGCCGCAGTTGCTACTCCCCATTCTTCGGCGCCTAATAATGCTGCTATGGCAATATCTCTGCCCGTCTTCATTTGTCCATCTGCTTGCACAATAACCCTGCTTCTTAATTTATTTTTTACCAATGTTTGATGTGTTTCTGCTAACCCCATTTCCCAAGGCAATCCTACATGTTTTACAGAGCTGATAGGAGAGGCGCCTGTTCCTCCATCATGACCAGCAATTAAAATAACATCTGCTTTTGCTTTTACTACGCCTGCTGCAATTGTTCCAACACCTGCTTTTGAAACTAATTTTACATTAATGCGTGCTGCTCTATTTGCATTTTTTAAATCAAAAATTAATTGAGCTAAATCTTCGATAGAATAAATATCATGATGCGGTGGTGGAGAAATTAATCCAACACCAGGAGTTGCATGCCTAGTTTTACCAATCCATTCATCTACTTTATATCCTGGTAACTGTCCGCCTTCTCCGGGCTTAGCACCTTGGGCCATTTTTATTTGTAATTCGTCTGCTTCCGATAAATACAATGCAGTTACTCCAAATCTTGCCGATGCAACTTGTTTAATAGCAGACCTCATCGAATCTCCATTTGGCAAAGGTGTGTAGCGTATTTCATCTTCACCACCTTCACCTGTATTGCTCTTTCCCCCTAAGCGATTCATAGCAATTGCCAAAGTTGTATGGGCTTCCCAAGATATAGAACCGAAGCTCATTGCGCCTGTTGCAAAGCGTTTGTAAATTGCTGATGCGGGTTCTACTTCGTCGATTGAAATAGAAGGTCTGTTTGTGCAAAATTCAAACTGACTTCTTAACGTGCAAGCTCTTTCACTTTGATCGTTGATTAGTGCAGAATATTTTTTAAAAATTGAGTAATCATTTCTTTTAGTAGCTTCTTGTAATAAGTGAATTGTTTGTGGATTAAATAAATGAAACTCGCCTTTTCTTTTCCATTGATATAAACCGCCAACTGATAATCTTTCAACAGGTTTATTTTTTTTGCTAAATGCAAAAAAGTGTTTACTTAATGTTTCTCTTGCAATTTCATCTAAACCCATTCCTTCAATTCGTGAAGTTGCACCAGTAAAATAAGTATCAACTACTAATTTATTAATGCCAATAATTTCAAATATTTGTGCACCTTGGTATGATTGTAGTGTAGAAATTCCCATTTTTGAAAACACTTTCAACAAACCTTCATTTACTGCTCTGATGTAATTCTTTTTTAAATATTCTGCGTCTAAGTCAGTTTGTAATTTCCCACACAGCTTCATATCTCTAATAGAAGAAAGTGCTAAGTAGGGATTGATGGCCGTTGCGCCAAAACCAAGTAGTGATGCAAAATGATGCACTTCCCAAACGTCGCCTGCTTCTACAATAATACCAACTTGACCGCGATATCCTTTTTTAATTAAGTGATGGTGAACTGCTGCTGTTGCTAATAACGATGGGATTGGTGCATGATCTGAATCAACTGCTCTATCCGTTAAAATAATTACTTCAAATCCGTCTAAAACTGCATCAACTGCATATCTGCACAAACGATCTAGTCCTGCTTTTAATGATCCAGATTTTCCATCAGCTCTAAAATAGGTTTGTAGGGTTTTTGCCTGAAATACACCAGTATCAATACTTCTGATCTTTTCTAACTCATGATTATTTAATATCGGATGCTTCAATGCTACACTATGGCAAGCCATTGGATCTTCAATTAATAAATTGCCGTTACTTCCTGCAAATGTTGCCAACGACATTACTATTCTTTCTCTTATTGGGTCAATAGGAGGGTTGGTTACTTGCGCAAAAAGTTGTTTAAAATAGGCAGATAAGTGTTGAGGTTGATCGCTTAAAATCGCTAGTGGCGTATCATTGCCCATGGAACCAATGGGTTCTTTTCCATCCAATGCCATCGGTGCAATGATGGTATCTAAATCTTCAGTTGAGTAGCCAAATACTTTTTGGTATTTAAAAACTTGATCGTGTTCTAAATGGGTAAACATTACCCTTGGCTCTGGTAATTCTTCTAACCTTATTTTATATTTATTTAACCAATCGCCATAAGGTTTTTGTGAGCAAATAGTTTGTTTAAGTTCATCATCACTAATAATTCTTCCTTGTACCATATCTACCACAAACATTTTGCCTGGTTGTAGTCTTCCTTTTTCTTTTACGTTTGCTGGATCTATTGGCAATACCCCAGTTTCAGAAGCCATGATCACTCTATCATCGTGCGTAACAGTATATCTCGAAGGTCGTAATCCATTTCTATCTAAAGTTGCTCCAATCATATTGCCATCTGTAAATGAAATAGAAGCTGGTCCGTCCCAAGGCTCAATCATACAAGCATGGTATTCGTAAAAAGCTTTTTTAATAGGATCCATATCATTGTTACCATCCCAAGCTTCTGGAATCAACATCATCATTACGTGAGGTAATGATCTACCTGTTAATGATAACAACTCAATCATATTATCTAAGCATGCAGAATCGGATTGGCCACTTGTAACAATTGGAAGAATCATGTCTAATTCTTCTTTAGAAAAATACGGTGTAGTAAAACCTTTTTCGCTAGAACGTAACCAGTTTAAATTTCCTTGAAGTGTATTTATTTCTCCATTATGCGCCATGTACCTGAATGGTTGCGCTAACTTCCACGAAGGAAAAGTGTTGGTAGCAAAACGAGAATGAACTAAACCAAATGCAGATACTACGCGCTTATCATTTAAGTCTGGAAAATAATTGCGCACTTGCATGCTGGTTAACTGCCCTTTGTAAATAATGGTTCTTGCAGAAAGAGAAGCCATATAAAAACCTACATCATCTTTGCGGGTACTATTTAAAATAGTATGAGATGCATAGTTGCGCAGTATAAATAATTTTCTTTCAAAATCGTCGGTGTTGTTAATGGTATCGGGGCAAGCAATAAATACTTGTTCCATACAAGGTTCAACTGAAAGAGCAGATGGCCCAATATCATTTTTGTTAACGGGTACTTTTCTGTACACTAAAATGTCTAGCCCTAATTTTTCAGCGGCTCTATTAAAAATATCTCGGTACTCTTCTCTTAATCCTATTGATTTTGGGAAGAATATCATTCCAACTCCATATCTACCATATTCGGGTAAATGAACACCTAATTTTATGCATTCATCAAAAAAGAATTCATGTGGAATTTGAAAAAGAATACCAGCGCCGTCACCAGTGTTGTTTTCGCAACCACATGCACCGCGGTGTTCCATGTTTTCTAAAACAGTAAGAGCATCTGTAATATGCTGGTGCGATTTATGGCCTTTTATATTGGCAACAAAGCCAATGCCACAAGCATCGTGTTCAAAGTCAGGATTGTACAAGCCGCCATTCTCAACGGAATTTATCATAACACCGAATTAATAGTAAAACAAATAGTTGGCAGGCAATCTTGACTAAATTAACGAAAAATGGCGATAAGAAGGGAAATTAATTTAACTAACAGTTGTTATTTTAATTTTCGTTTAATAAATCTAGTATTATGTTAGAAAATATTAAAAAAAGTAGTTGAGCGTAAATTTTATAAATCCACATTAAGAGAATCAAAAGAAAAATAGTTGATTTTTCCAAAAAACTTTTTTTGGGGTTAGTACAATTTTTTTAATTCTTGGGACTAACTATATGATCCCGACTTTAAAATATAACTTTTAAGAATAAAACAAGTAATGGGTTTTATTTTTTTAACATCCGATTAACTATTAATCTTTTTAAAGTTTGTACGTCCATGAATCATAATTTAATGAAAAAAAAACTTGTAATCGCTTAATCAATTTTATTCCTAACGCTTAGCTGCACAATAGTATCTCACCAAAGAGATAATTTAATTACATTAAACAAAAGTCCATCACATAGTCTCCGCCAATTCCTTCTCCTTCTAAGCTCGGTTTTGGTATATTAGTAATGGAGTGTATAATCTGATTTATGTTGACCATAGGAAGTGTTAGTTTCATTTTTGTTATTTCGGCAATCTCGTATAAATTGCAAAATTTGGAAAAAAAATTAAATCAAAATGTAACTAACGGGTATTATTTTAATAATTATTTTTAAAATATATGAATTATGTTAGAAGGTATTAAAATTATGTAATTGAAACTTAAACAATATGAATTGGAAGATTGAATTTGCTTTTTAAATCGCTTATTAAGTGTTGTGTAAAGATACCAAACACTGTACTTCCACTACCAGTCATACTTGCATAAATAGCACCATTTTGGTAGAGGGTATTTTTTATTTCTTGAATGATGGGATATTGTTTTGTAATGGGTGTTTCAAAATCATTTATTAAATTATTTTTCCAATCAGAAATTGGTAATTCAATAATTTCTTTGATAGACTTAGTATGTTTCTTAGGTATAATTTGTTCAAAAGCCCATTTGGTATTTACATGTATAGAGGGATGAACTAAAACGAATTTGTATGCTGATAGATCTAAAGTTATCGGAGTTAGAATTTCACCTCTACTTGTTGCAAAGCATGGTTGATTGATGATGAAAAACGGACAATCACTGCCAAGTTGAGCAGCATAATTGATCAATTGTTGTTGTGAAAGATGTAGTTGATATTTTTCATTCAACAGCTTTAAAGTGAATGCGCCATCGGCGCTTCCTCCACCTAAACCTGCACCCATTGG
Source organism: Sphingobacteriia bacterium (assembly GCA_043743375.1). Classification (GTDB taxonomy): domain Bacteria; phylum Bacteroidota; class Bacteroidia; order Chitinophagales; family Chitinophagaceae; genus Sediminibacterium. The sequence continues at coordinate 127 of JAYTXG010000177.1, read as the reverse complement.
AATGATTTTGTGTAAATGCATTTGAATGGGAGGGATGTTCGGTAAATCTTTTTTAAGTAGCTGAAATGCATTTATACAAAGGTTATTGGCAGTATCTCCAGGTATAGCAATTCCGCTAGAGCTAAAA
>JAYTXG010000176.1:0-3605 GCA_043743375.1 Sphingobacteriia bacterium | reverse complement strand
ACTGTTGGAATTTAACACGTAGTATTTTGGCTGACAACTCACCTTACTATCAAAGTGGAGTTAAAGTATCTTACACAAGCGATAATGAAAAGTGGTTTATAAGTGGTTTAATGCTGAACGGATGGCAACGAATTCAACGTGTAAACGGAAACAACACGCCTGCGTTGGGGCATCAACTAACTTTTAAACCCAATTCAAAAATTACTTTAAATAGCAGTTCTTTCATTGGTAGCGATACACCTGATAGTATACGGCAGATGCGTTATTTTCATAATCTTTACGGACAGTTCCAATTATCTAAAACATTGGGAATGATTGTTGGTTTTGATATTGGGGCACAGCAAAAAACAAAAGGGAGTAGTAATCACAATATGTGATATTCGCCAGTATTAATTGTAAAATACGCACCTTCTGAAAAAGTTAGTATTGCTGCAAGGGGTGAGTATAAGAGTAATGCTAATGGTGTAATAATAAATACAGGAACAATTAATAGATTTAAAACTATGGTTATTCTTTAAATCTTGATTAAAAAATTGCTTAAAATGCAATGTGGAGAATTGAAGGAAGAGGATTTACTAGTAAGGATAAAATATTTAGCTTAAACAATATAGAAAGTAACCAAAATTATTTTGTAACAACAGCATTAGCCATTTCCTTCTAATGAGTGAAAAAGATAAAACAGTTCAACATTTTCTTGATTTAATTAAAAAGTCAAGACGTGGCAAGTTTAAAATTTACATTGGTATGAGTGCTGGTGTGGGTAAATCGTACCGTATGCTACAAGAAGCTCGTTCTTTATTAAAAAACGGGATTGATGTAAAAATAGGTTTCATTGAAACACATAATAGAAAAGAAACACATGAGTTGTTAGAAGGGTTGCCTCTCATCCCGCGAAGAACACTTTTTTACAAGGGTAAAGAATTAGAAGATATGGACGTTCAAGCTGTAATAAATTTACGGCCTGAGGTAGTGATTGTAGATGAACTGGCACATACCAATATTGAAGGTAGTAAAAATGAAAAACGTTGGCAAGATGTAATTGAAATTTTAGAAGCAGGTATTAACGTTATTTCGGCTGTAAATATACAGCATATTGAAAGCTTGAATGAAGAAGTAAAACAGATTACTGGTATTGAAGTAAAAGAACGAGTACCAGATAGTGTATTGGCGCAAGCGGATGAAGTGGTGAACATTGATCTCACTGCCGATGAATTAATAAACAGACTTAAAGAAGGTAAAATATATAAGGCAGAGAAAATAGAAACAGCCCTGCAAAATTTTTTTAAAAGCGATCATATTTTACAACTACGAGAAATGGCCTTAAAAGAAGTAGCTTCTCAAGTAGAACGTAAAGTTGAAAATGAAGTAACTAAACCCAATTTATTAAAACATGAGCGATTTTTAGCTTGTATTAGTAGTAATGAAAAAACAGCAAAAAACGTAATTCGTAAAACAGCTAGGCTGGCCAATTACTATCATAGCAAATGGTATTTGTTATATGTACAAACACCAAAAGAAAGCGCCGACAAGATTGCGTTAGACAAACAACGACATTTAATAAATAATTTTAAATTGGCAACAGAGTTAGGTGCCGAAATAATAAAAATAAAAAGTAGTTCTATATCCAAAGCAATAATAGAACAAGCAGCAGAAAGAAAAATAACCACCATTTGCGTGGGCAAACCGCACTTAAGCTTGTTGAAAATTATTATAGCAACCAACGTATTTAACGAGCTACTTAAAAAACTATCTTCAAACAATATTGACTTGGTAATTCTTTCATAAATGAAAATAAAAACAAAACTGACCTTGGGTGTAGGACTTTTATTCTTACTAATTATTTTACTAAGTGTAGTTGGTGCCAAGTATATTAATGAGTTAAAAAACGACACCGAAAATATTTTGGCAGCTAATTATAACTCACTAGAGTATAGTAGAAATATGCTTATAGCATTAGAAGAAAATAATGACAAAGCATTTCAAAAATTTGACCTTAATCTTAAAAATCAAGAAAAGAATATAACTGAAATAGGTGAGCCAGAAGTTACAAAAGAAATACGAAGCAGTTTTGAAATAATCAAACAAAATAAGTTAGACAGTTCTATACAAGGCATTGTTAGAAAAGAAATTTTTAGGTTGATGGGTATGAATATGCAAGCTATACAACGTAAAAGTGAAATAGCAACAGCTACTGCCGACAAAGCAGTTTTTTGGATTTTAATAACAGGAATTATGTGTTTTTTAATTGCCTTTGTTTTGTTGTTTAATTTACCTTCAAATATTGCTAATCCGATAAAAGAATTGACGGAAAGTATTAAGCAAATTGCTGCTAAAAAATATTCCGAAAGGGTGCATTTTGAAGGCCACAGTGAGTTTGGACAATTGGCAAAGTCTTTTAATACAATGGCTGAAAAACTGGAAGAGTACTACAACAGTAATTTGGCAAAATTGATGATGGAAAAGAAAAGAATTGAAACACTCATCAACAATATGCACGACCCTGTAATTGGTTTGGATGAGAACCTAAGCGTAATATTTGCTAACGAAGAGGCGATAAAAATATCTGGCTTAAGCCACAACGAGTTGGTAGGAAAAATGGCTCAAGAATTATCTGTAAGAAATGACTTGATCCGAACCCTTATACAAGATTTAATGATTGAGGAGTCTATTGATAGCATAAAACAGCAGCCAATAAAAATTTATTCAGAAAATAAAGAAAGCTACTTTGAAAAAGAGACGCTGCATATTTCTATTATACCTACTGGAGAAACAATTGCAAAATTAGTTGGTCATGTAATTTTTTTAAGAAACGTAACAAGTTATAAAGAGTTAGATTTTGCAAAAACAAACTTTATTGCTACAGTTTCGCACGAGTTTAAAACACCCATTTCATCTATTAAAATGAGTTTGCAGTTATTGGAAAATGAACAAATAGGCAAGCTAAATGATGAGCAAACAAACCTAATAGAAAGTATTAAAGACGATGCAAACCGACTGTTGAAAATTACAGGTGAACTATTAAATATGACACAAGTAGAAAGTGGCAATATCCAGCTTTCTATTATTCCATCAGACCCTAAAGAAATTTTATTATATGCAATTAATGCCACCAAAACGCAAGCCGACCAAAAGCAAATTCAGTTTGAAATAAATTGCCCTGACAATATATCCAAGGTACAGGCAGACAATGAAAAAACAATTTGGGTATTGACAAATCTTATATCTAACGCAATTAGATACACCTACGAAAACTCAATAATTTATTTAACTGTTCGTGAAACCGATAATCAAGTACAAGTATTAGTACAAGACACCGGACAAGGTATTGCACCACAATACAAACATAAAATTTTTGACCGCTATTTTCGTGTTCCTGGAACCAAAAAAGAAGGAACAGGCCTTGGACTTGCAATAAGTAAAGAATTTATTGAAGCACAAGGTGGACAAATTTTTGTAGACAGTGAATTTGGTGCAGGCTGTACATTTACTTTAACACTTAATAAAACTACTTAGTACCGCCAAATCACACTTACAAGTATAGTTTCAATCAGCCCCATCACAATTATTTGGTAATTGTTAAAATGCTTATCAAGATGCTGTATATA
>JAYTXG010000175.1:0-23497 GCA_043743375.1 Sphingobacteriia bacterium | reverse complement strand
GGTGTAAAAATGATTCCCATAAAAACACCTGTTGGTGATTTTAAAGTGTGGACAAAACGTTTTGGCAATAATCCAACCATTAAAATTTTATTGTTGCATGGCGGTCCAGCAATGACTCATGAATACATGGAATGTTTTGAAACATTTTTTCAAAGAGAAAGTTTTGAATTTTATGAATATGATCAACTAGGCTCCTATTATAGCGAGCAACCCAAAGACAGCAGCTTATGGACCACTGAACGATTTGTTGAAGAAGTAGAACAAGTGCGTAAAGCAATTGGCGCCGATAGTGCTAACTTTTATGTTTTAGGAAATTCTTGGGGCGGAATACTTGCCATGGAATATGCATTAAAATATCAGCAACATCTAAAAGGCTTATTGGTATCTAATATGGTTGCAAGTGCTCCTGAATATGGTAAATATGCAGATGAAGTATTGGCTAAACAAATGAAACCTGAAATTCTAGCAGAAATTCGTTCACTTGAAGCAAAAAAAGAGTTTAATAACCCAAGATATATGGAGTTATTAATTCCTAATTTTTATCACGAGCATATATGTAAACTAACAGAATGGCCCGACGCATTAAACCGTTCATTAAAACATGCGAATGGCGAAATTTATACCATGATGCAAGGACCTAGTGAATTTGGAATAAGTGGAAGATTAGCAAAATGGGATATTAAAAATCGTTTAAAGGAAATTAAAGTACCAACGCTTATGATTGGTGCCAAATTCGATACAATGGACCCTAAGGAAATGGAAGCCCAAAGTAAACTGGTACAAAAAGGCAGATACCTATATTGCCCTAACGGAACCCACCTTGCTATGTGGGATGACCAAAAAATATATATGAATGGTGTAATTCAATTTATTAAAGATATTGATGCTAGAAGATTTTAATCGAGTATTTTCGATATTGATATGAACTTATTTATTACCCCTGGTCCAATTACCATTACCTGTCACAAGCGCATTACTCCTTATTTAGAAAAAGAAGTAATCGATTTAGGTTTTAGTATTAACCAATTATTTGTAACTGGTGTACGATTAACAGGCACTATCAATGATTGCATTAAACTGAACCTTAACCTTCGTTGTGCTAGTCAAGTTTTATACAGTTTAAAAACTTTTGACGCAGAAAATGCTGATGATATTTATAATAATTTAGCAGATATTGCTTGGGAAGATATTTTACCAGAAGATGGATATTTTTCAGTAACTAGTAATGTACAAAATGAAACCATCAATAATAGCATGTTTGCCAACTTGCGCGTTAAAGATGCCATTGTAGATCGCCTGCGTGATAAAACAGGAAAGCGGCCCTCTTCAGGTGCAGCCCTTACTGGCACAGTAATTCACCTCTTTTGGAAAATGGAATCTGCTGAAATATTTATAGATACATCTGGTGATTCATTGGCAAGACATGGGTATAGAAAAATTCCAGGCCTCGCTCCTATGTTAGAAGGATTAGCAGCTGCTACAATAATTGCTACAAATTGGAATAGGTTAAGTCCTTTTATAAATCCAATGTGTGGATCAGGTACTTTGGCTATTGAAGCTGCATTAATAGCAACCAATAGAAGGCCAGGTTTATTTAGAAATAATTATGCATTCATGCATGTAAAAGAATATGATGAATTGGTTTACACAAAAGAAGATTCATTACTAGAGGAACAAATAAAAGAAGTGCCAGGTTTACGAATTATTGCAAGCGACCTTAGTGCAAATGCAATTGAGAATGCGCGTAAAAATGCTACAGCTGCCGGAGTTCAACAACTTATAGAATTTACTGTGTGTGATTTTGCATCAACTGACATACCTGAAAATGGAGAAGGTATAATGATGATGAATCCTGAATATGGAGAACGCTTGGGCGAAGTAACAGATTTAGAAGAAACCTATAGTAGAATAGGTGATTTTATGAAACAACAATGCAAAGGTTATTTTGGCTACATATTTACAGGCAATTTAGATTTAGCTAAAAAAATTGGTTTAAAAGCAAAGCGTAGAATTGAATTTTACAATAGCACCATTGATTGCAGATTGTTAGAATATGAATTATATAGTGGCAGCAAAAGAGCAATTAAAACTGAAAATATATAAACGAGCTTCCACTCTCTTGGCTCCATATAATGAGCAACAATAATATTGCCCAAACAGATCCAAATGCCCACCAAGAAAGTTTTGGAATAACTTCTACCACCACTTTATTACGCATCAACCATTGTGCAGCCACCATACCAATTACAATAAGCGATACTTTCCAAATTGCTAAAGTACTCAGTACTGCTTCTCCATTCTTCATTAAACCAAACATAGACTGTAATATTTGTCCAGCTTGATTAAAAGTACCTGCTCTAAAAAACACCCATGTTACATTCACTAGAAAAAATGTACCCATAGCCAAAACAAACTTTGGAATAAAACTTGGTTTCGCCGTTTCTTTTCTAACATCTAATATAGCTTTCTCTACCCATAAATAAAAACCATGCAATCCACCCCAAGCTACAAAAGTCCAGTTAGCACCATGCCATAAACCACCCAATAACATGGTGATCATTAGGTTTCGATAAGTTTGAAATTTTCCATTTCTGTTTCCTCCCAATGGAATGTATAAATAATCTCTCAACCATGCTGACAAAGTGATATGCCATCTTCTCCAAAAATCAGAAAACCCAACTGCAGCATAAGGGTATAAAAAGTTTTGTGGTAATACAAAACCCAAGCAAGCAGCTACCCCAATTGCGCAAGTTGAATAACCAGCAAAGTCGAAAAATATCTGTCCCGAAAAAGCTAGCACGCCCATCCATGCATCTAACGGTAATAATTTTTGGTGGGCATTAAATATTGCATCGGCAGATACCGACAACATGCTATCTGCTAATACAACTTTACAAAATAACCCTAAAGTTAATAAAAATAAACCCTGTAATATCTGATGCTGTGTTGCTTTTCGCTCGTTTTCAAATTGAGGAACCAACTGAGGTGGACGTACAATAGGACCTGCAACAAGGTGTGGAAAAAAGGTAACAAATAATGAAAAATCTAGCAAAGATTTTACTGGTTTACTTTCTTTTTTATACATATCAATGGTATAGCATAAAGTTGTAAACGTATAAAATGAAATTCCTGCTGGCAAGATGATATTTGGCTTTGCCGGATGAAAATCAACTCCAATTGCATTTACAATTGTCACAAAATTTTCTAATAAAAACCCACCATACTTAAAAAAGATTAGCATACATAAGTTGCCAATTAAACTTACTACTAATAATATATTTTTCTTTCTTTTATTCTCTTCATTATACAATGCTTTACCTACAAAAAAATCAATAATAGTAGAAAACCAAAGTAATAAAATGAATACAGGATTCCATGCAGCATAAAAAATATAACTGGCTAATAATAAATTTATTTTTTTTGTCTTCCAACTAAAAGGAAGATTATGTAATATCATAATAATGATAAAGAAAACGATAAACGTTAATGAATTAAATATCATAACAATAGGTTGTGTTGGTTTAAATTAAAATTTCCATCCTTTTTCTTCTTTCAAAGCTCTAACCAATTCTTTGGTAAAAGCAACTGCATCAGTAGGCGCTAAATGCGACCATTCTAAACAGATCATGTTTTGAGTAGATGGATAATCTTTATAATGAAATCCTTGTGTTTGGGTTTCAGCCAATACCCTATTAAAATATTTATCTCGCGGATAATCGTGTTCCTCTCCCATTAAATAAGGGCCGCTAGAAGGTGTTCTAGTAAAAAAAACTTCACCACCTCTTGCTTTTATTTTATTAGTAGCAGTTCTTACAACATTCATAATTGAATCCAATGGCTTGCCACTAACTGCTGGGGCAGTAGACATTTTAGCAAATCCTGCCCAGATATTGCGAACCCTAATTTGCAAATTAGTATCTCGAACAAATTTTTCATTCATGTATTCTTGGTTATCAAAAGAAACCCTACCGAATTGCCAAGGAAAAATAGGCATTACAAAAACTTTGGGTCTATTTTTTAATTGTAACTCATCTAAATAAGTATTTAAGGAAAAATTGTCTTTATCTAAAAAAACAAATTGAGATTGTACTATTTTATCGATTTCAAAACTGGCTTTTTGAGCATATGTTCTGTTCTTATAATACTTCATATTTTTAAAAGGCTCAAATGTATCAAAAGGCGACATAGAAAAGAATAACCCTTCAGTTATATCTATCAATAATCTTCCTTTAAATTTTTCATCATCTGCTAAGTTTAGCAACACAGGAATTGGGTTACTGCCATCATGCCCCAATTGAATTACTTGATTACCATTAGTGAGCATTTCCCAAGTGGGGATATCGATATCATATTTTATACGAGATGAACCAATGAAAACAGTTGCTTTATCCTTTGGCTTATATACCATAGCCCGTTTATCGGACCATAAAGCATTACCTGAATCATAACTTGTAGTAACTCCAATATTTCGGAGCCTTATTTCCCAGCTCACTAATGCGATGGTAACAATAACCAGCATTAATGTAGCTGACTTTTTTAGTGAACTTGAACCCATTTAGTTAAATTTAACTTGTTAAAAAAGTAATTATTGACTAATATATATTTAATAATCGATATATCATAGCTTTATGTTAAATTTTATTCATTTTTATTATGTTCAATCTTAAACAAACTTATTTAACCAACAAATGGGTTACAATAATCCCCCTGAGAGAAGATGACTTTGAAAAATTATATAAAGTAGCTTCCGATCCACTAATTTGGGAACAACACCCCAATAAGAATAGGTATAAAAAGGAAGTTTTTGAAAATTTTTTTAAAGGAGCCATGGAATCTGGTGGTGCATTTTTAATTACCAATACTCAATCTGGCGAACCTATTGGTAGTACTAGATTTTGTAATTATAATGAACAAAAAAAATTGATAGAAATTGGATATACTTTTTACTCAAGAGAATGTTGGGGAAAGCCATTTAATAGTTCCTGTAAAAAACTAATGATTAATTATGCATTTCAATATATTGAAACAATTAATTTTGTTATTGGCGTAAATAATATTCGATCACAAAAAGCAATTGAAAGAATTGGTGCCATTAAAATACGACAAGAATTAGTTGCCTATTTTGGAGAAGCTTCACAAATGAATTTTATTTACTCAATTCAAAAAAAAGATTGGACAGACTTTTGAAAATAAACTGCTGTTTAAATCACTTGAAAACCAAAAGAATAAGGATCATTTTCAGCATCTATAGATATAGTATTGTAACCATAAATTTTTGCCCAACCCTCAATTCCTGGAATTATTGCTAGCTTTTCTCCTACCGTTGTTTCTTCTTCAATTGTACCAGTAAAAATTGAGCCAATAATACTTTCATGAACAAACTGCTCCCCCTTTTTTAGCATCCCTTTTGTATACAACTGCGCCATACGAGCAGAAGTACCGGTTCCGCAAGGCGATCGATCGATGGCTTTATCTCCATAAAATACTGCGTTACGAGCAGTTGAACTAGCTGCTAAAGGAGCACCAGCCCAAAGTATATGTGAACAGCCATTAATGGTCGGATTATCGGGATGAATAAATTGATGAGCTGCATTAATTTTTTCTCTTATTAATCTCGACCATGAAATTAAATCCGACGCAGAAAAAAATTCTAGCCCTGCAAAATTTTCTTGAACATCAATAATTGCATAAAAATTTCCACCATATGCAACATCAATTTTTAATATCCCTAAGCCCTTACACTTAATTTCTAAATCTTGAGATGCTAAATATGCGGGTACATTTGTAAGTTTAACCGATTTTACTTTACCGCCATCTTCTTTATAATTAATTTTAATTAACCCAGCTGGTGCTTCCATTAAAATTTCTCCAGGTTTGTGAGGTTTAATTAAACCCGCTTCTATAGCAACAGTAATAGTTCCGATTGTACCATGACCACACATTGGTAAGCATCCGCTTGTTTCAATAAATAATACTGCAAAATCATTTGAAGGATCGTGAGGTGGATAGATGATACTTCCACTCATCATATCATGCCCCCTTGGTTCAAACATCAACCCTTTGCGAATCCAATCAAACTCGCTAATAAAATGTTGACGCTTTTCACTCATATTATTTCCTGAGAGTGAGGGACCACCATCAACAACTACTCTAACGGGATTACCGCAAGTATGTGCATCAATACAAGTAAAAACTGAACCACATAATTGAGAGTTAGTTTTTGTGGGATTATATTGAATGGGCGCTGTTAACATAAATAATAAATTTATTCCTTGCCAAAAACATTATTTTTTAATCTCCATATTTTTAATGGATTCTCATTTTTTAGGGCATCAGGTAATAGATATTGAGGTGCGTTTTGATAACAAATAGGTCGAACCCATCTTTTAACTGCATTTACACCAACTGCTGTAAATCTGCTATCCGAAGTTGCAGGAGATGGCCCGCCATGCACCATTGCATTGCAAACTTCAACGCCAGTTGGCACTCCGTTAAACACAATTCGTCCGGCTATTTTTGTTGATTCGTTAATGAAAGTAGAATAATCAGCAAAATCATTATCTGTCCCCATAATTGTTGTAGTTAGTTGCCCTTTTAGAGACTGATAAACTGTTTTTAATTCTACTTTATCTTTACAACTAACAACCAATGAAAAAGGTCCAAAAACTTCTTCATGTAAAAGCTCATTTAATAAAAAGTCTTTGCCACTTACTTTTGCAATTACAGGAAAAGGTGTTTCTGCATTTGTCTGATCTTTACAAATATTTAGTTGCTCCACTCCTTTTTGAGCAAGGGCTTGTAATTGCTTTGTATTATAAGCATCGGCTATACCTTGGTGTAGCATCATAGCTGGTATTACAACATCAATTTCTTTTACCAGAGTTTTTAAAAATATTTGTAATTCGGGTGATTCTATTGCTAACAAAATACCGGGATTTGTACAAAACTGTCCCATTCCCAAAGTAATAGAAGCGGCATATTGTTGAGCAATAATTTGTCCATTTTTTAATAAAGTTTCTGGCAGTAATACAACTGGATTTACGCTACCCATTTCAGCAAATACTGGTATTGGATATTTACGTTCACTAGCATATTTACACAAAGCATTTCCACCTGAAGTAGAACCAGTAAACCCTACACCAGCAGTTAAAGGATCTTGAACCAATGCTTTACCAACTTCAATAGAATAATCTTCTACGTGTTGAAAAATATGTTTGGGTAATTGATTATCATTAATGGCTTTTGCAATTGCATTGGCTACTAAAATTGATGTTCGCAAATGTGCTGGATGGGCTTTTACAACAACAGTGCAACCAGCAGCTAAAGCACTAGAAGTATCACCACCAGCTGTAGAATAAGCAAAAGGAAAATTACTTGCCCCAAAAACAATTATAGGACCAATTGGAATCAACATTTTACGAATATCATTATCGATAACAGCATCCACCCAACTACCTTCTATTAACATCTTAGCAAACATTCTAAGCTGCATGGTAGTTCTTCCTCGCTCTCCAATTAATCTTGCTGCAGGCAGATTGGTTTCAGTAGAAGCCGTTTCAATTAACAGATCTCCCAATAATTCAATTTCATTGGCAATAGATTCTAGGAATAATGCTTTTGTCGTAGCATTTATATTTTTATATAATTCAAATGCAGCAATTGATTGCTCCATTATATGATGGCAATTTTGTTGTTCTTTCATTTGGGTTAACTTTAAATTAATGGACGACTTGCTATTCCATCATGAATAATTTTTAAAATAGATGCTCTTTCAATTCCTATAAGTGTAAGTCGAGGTTCACGAACATATTCAGAACCTAGCCCTACTTCTTGCTCTGCTAACTTAATGTATTGAACCAATTTAGCATGAATATCTAATTCTAGCAAAGGCATAAACCAGCGATAAATTTGAGTAGCAGCTTCAATTTCCCCAGCTTTAACCAATTTGTAAATAGCAACAGTTTCTTTTGGAAATGCACAAACAAGCCCTGCAACCCATCCATCTGCACCTAAAACCAACTCTTCCATTGCCAAAGTATCTACTCCGCATAATAATTTAAATCGATCTCCAAATCGATTGCGCATTCTGGTTATGTTGGTAACATCCCTTGTAGATTCTTTAACTGCTTGAATTGTTTTACAACTAATAAGCTCCTGAAACATATCAAGTGTAACTTCTGTTTTATAATCTATTGGATTATTATAAATCATAATTGGCAAATCAGTTGCATTAGCCACTGATTTAAAATAAGTTGCTGTTTCTCTTGCATCACTTTTATAACGCATCGGAGGCAATAGCATTAAGCCTTTTGCACCCCAGTTAAGTGCATTATGTGCTTGTTGAATTGCTTCACGAGTACTTCCTTCAGCTATATTAATAATTACTGGCACTTGGTTGTTTACTTGCCGAACTGCATATTTAACTAAGGTTTCTTTTTCTTGATTAGTTAAAACACTCGATTCGCCTAAAGTGCCACCTAAAATTATCCCATTTACTCCTTCAGCTAATTGAGATTGTAAATTCAGATCAAATAAAGGAAGATCTAATTCATCATTTGAAGTAAACTTTGTGGTAAGTGCTGGGAAAACTCCATTCCAAATAATCGACATAAAATGCTTTTTCCAAAGCTAATATTTACTAATTCATAATAGCGGTTTTTGTTAAAATATCTTTTTAACATAATACTAATTTAAATTATAGTAGATATTGTTTCAAATAATCAAATAGCATATATTAAGACCAACTATTTAATGTTCATTGTAAAATGCGTTAAACTTTTTCGCCAAAAGAATACTCAAATAAAGTTAAAGCAATTTATAAAGCAGATTTACAAAGAACCAACCAGAAATAGGCTCATGCATTTATCAAATTATTTCATTAATCATGCAAGTATTTCAGCTCATTCCTACCGTAATTGATGGATAAAACCTTGCTCAATATAATTTGGAGAAAAGACCAATTATTGCGTATCAATCAATTAATAGCAGCGTTAAAAAACGCAACAAGAATTTGAAACCAGCATCAAACTTTCTTATTAAAGTGCATGAGATAAAATCATTCAGGAAAAGGATATCTCTACATTATTTAATGTAAACAGGTCATTGTGCTCTTCATGCAAAGCAATTTTGTTTATAAATTTCCTCTATTTTCTTGTTCTCTTTCTATTGCTTCAAATAATGCTTTAAAATTACCTTTGCCAAAACTCTTTGCTCCTTTGCGTTGTATGATCTCAAAGAATAATGTGGGCCTATCTTCTACTGGCTTTGTAAAGATTTGCAGTAAGTATCCTTCTTCATCTCTATCTACTAATATACCTAATTCCTTTAATGGAGATAAATCTTCATCTATTGTTCCAACTCTTTCCAATAAATCGTTGTAATATGAATCAGGTACTTTCAAAAATTCGATGCCTCGCTTTTGTAAATCGGTAACTGTTTTAATTATATCCAATGTTGCTAATGCAACATGCTGGCAGCCTTCTCCATTATAAAATTCAAGGTATTCTTCTACTTGAGATTTTTTCTTTCCTTCTGCTGGTTCATTAATTGGAAATTTTACAAATCCGTTTCCGTTACTCATTACTTTACTCATTAATGCAGAATATTCAGTTGAAATATCATTATCGTCGAACGTGAGTATATTATTGAAGCCCATCACATTTTCATAAAAGCTTACCCATTTATTCATTTGATTCCAACCTACATTACCAACACAATGATCCACATATAATAACCCTGTATCGGCAGGATTATAATTGCTTTCCCATTTTCGGTAACCAGGCATAAAAACACCATCATAGTTTTTTCTTTCAATAAAAAGATGCACGGTATCGCCATAAGTATGAATTCCACTCATCACAAATTCGCCTTCAGCATCTGTTAAAGTTGTTGGCTCCATATAAGATTGAGCACCTCGTTGTGTAGTTTGATTCCAAGAATAAGTAGCATCATCTACTTTTAATGCCAACATTTTTACCCCGTCTCCATGTTTATTTACATGTTCAGCAATTTCATTATTGCCTTTTAAATTAGTAGTAAAAACAAAAGTTAGTTTATGTTGACGAACAGCATAGCTAGCTCTGTCTTTTACTCCGGTTTCTGGTCCAGCATATGCTAAGCTTTGAAAACCAAAAGCAGTTTTATAAAAATATGCAGCTTGTTTAGCATTACCAACATAAAATTCTACATAATCGGTACCATGGAGTGGTAAAAAATCAATATTTTTTTTCATTGTTTTGAAATTATCATTAATTGTTATGATGATAGAATAAAAGGAGTGTCTAATTGCTAGTGACTAATGCCTATTTCGATCGCATTGCTAAAGCTTCCATAAGAAGACAATACCCCAAACGGGTATCATTGAATATTTTGTGGGGATAATCTGGAATCACGTTGCTAAATTAAGGATTTGTTGGGAGATTTGATGAAAGCATATTAACTGTAGATTATCTTTGTTAATTATCTTTTTATTATGAAAGTAGGAATTCTTGGAGGCGGACAACTTGGTCGCATGTTATTACAGGCTGCAGCTAATTATACAGTAGAAACATTTGTATTAGAAAATAATGCAGATTGCCCGGCCGCTCATCTTTGTCACCACTTTATAAAAGGAGATATTACTGATTTTGATGCAGTGTATAATTTTGGCAAAACGCTTAATGCAATAACAATTGAAATTGAATCTGTAAATGTAGAAGCCTTAGAAAAATTAGAACAAGAAGGTGTAAAAATATATCCCTCCCCTGCTGCAATTCGAATTATCAAAAATAAAATTATTCAGAAAAAATTTTATAAAGACAATGAAATCCCTAGCTCCGCATTTTTAATTACTCAAAATAAAAAAGATCTCGAAAAAATGATTGATTTTTTGCCAGCTGTACATAAAATTGGCGAGGGTGGTTATGATGGAAAAGGTGTTCAAGTATTAAATGATTCAAAAGATTTTGATAAAGCATTTGATGCACCTAGTGTACTAGAGAAAAAAGTAACTATTAAAAAAGAGATTGCACTAATAGTGGCAATAGATAACAATGGTGCAACTGCTGTTTATCCTGCTTCAGAAATGATGGTAAATCCTGTTTTGAATTTACTCGACTATCAAATTAGTCCAGCTTTATTACCCGAAAAAACACTTTGGGTAGTTGAAGCTGTTGCCATTAAATTAGTAAAAGCATTAAAATCCGCTGGCATATTTGCAGTTGAAATGTTTGTTGATACCAATGATGAGGTATGGGTAAATGAAACCGCTCCAAGAGTACACAATAGCGGTCATCACACCATAGAAGCCAATCATTGCAGTCAATACGATATGTTATGGAGAATTATTCTCGAATATCCCTTAGGTAACACAGCTCCTATTTTACCAGCAGCAATAATTAATATTATTGGTGCGGAAAATTATACTGGTAGTGCTGTTTATGAAGGGTTAGAAGAAGTATTAAAGATTGATAATGCTTTTGTGCATTTATATGGGAAAAAGCTTACTAAGCCTGGCAGAAAAATGGGGCATGTTACTATCCTGCATAGCAGTTATCATGATCTTACTCATAAAGCCAATAAAATAAAAAATTTATTGAAAGTAAAGAGTTAATTTTTATCAATCTCTTTAGCTTAGCTTTTTTTCGTTTCAATCTGCTTTAAAAATCCTATACCAATTAAACTCTTCGATTGAAGTCCGGGTGCGTCTTTATTTATACCAAATAAACGTGTTTCATCATCATAAATTAAATCGAGACTATAAGTTGCAGAAAAGTATTTATTAATTTTAAAAGTGAATAAATTAGTCATGAAAAAATTAATATTTTGAGGATTACTTTTATAGTTAGAAAATAAATCCATCCTTCCTTTATAGTTGATGTTTTTGGCAATTGTAGTATTATAGTTTACAGTTACAAAAGCACCAAATTGATTTAAAGTTGTTAACCCTGCAGGAACCCCATAAACACCTTTATTAGAAAGTGTTTTATTTAAAACCACAATCCATCTTGAAGTAAATGGCGACAAGAATATGGAGAGTTTTGTATCCGGTTTATAATCGAACCCTTCGGATAGTATGATATAAGCAGGAGATAAAAATGAAGAGGTGAAATCCAATATATTATTATTATAATTATACCCATCAAAAAACTGTGAACGAAAATTAAACAAGCCTGTTAAATACCACTTTCCTACCGAATCCATTTTATATCCATACTTACTAATTATATCATAACGATCATCATTTTTACGACTTCCTAAACTAGAACTTTGTATATATCCTAAGTTTATATCTAAATTATTGTCCCAACTATGGCGTGCTTTTTTGTAATACATGTAATAATTAAAATATCCATTAACAGTTAATGAGAAATTATCACCTCCAGCAGCCCAGTTAGTTAATGAACCTTGTGCAAGATTAAAACTCATCATTCCTCCTCTTTTCCAATTCCAGTTAGTACTGGTATCATTGTCTTTCTTAAAATTGCGATTCTGCTCTCTTTTAAGTGCATTTACCACATTATCTTGCGATAAAACAAATGTTCCAATCAATAACAGGATTGTGATAAACAAAACAAATTTGGCCATTCAGGGTATTTTCTAATTGCAAATATATGTATTGGAGTGAATTTTTTTTAAAAAGAAATGCTGACAAACTGACATAAATAGATCGATTTGCGTAACTTTACAGTCCTAATTTTTTTTGATGGAATTGATTGAAGCACAGAATAAAGAACATGATGAAAAGCGGCAAGGTGAAGCATTTAGCATTTCACTGGATAGTGTTTTTGATGGCAAAAAATTTTATATAGAAAGCTATGGTTGTGCAATGAATTTCTCAGATAGTGAAGTGGTAGCAGCTATTTTACATGCTGAAGGCTTTGGTGCTACAAAACATTTTGAAGAAGCAGATTTAATATTAGTGAATACTTGCTCAATAAGAGAAAAAGCTGAGTTAACTATACGTAAAAGACTTACCGAATTCAGGCAAGCAAAAAAAAATAAGCCAGGAATGTTAATTGGTATTTTAGGATGTATGGCAGAACGCTTAAAATCTAAATTATTAGAAGAGGAAAAGCTTGTTGATTTAGTAATTGGTCCTGATGCTTACAGAAGTTTGCCTAATTTAATTAAAGAAGCTGAAGGTGGACAAAAAGGTGTTAATGTTTTGTTGAGTAGAGAGGAAACTTATGGTGATATTTCTCCTATTCGTTTAAACTCTAATGGTATTACTGCATTTGTATCAATTACTAGGGGTTGTAATAATATGTGTAGCTTTTGTGTGGTGCCATTTACACGTGGAAGAGAAAGAAGCAGAAGCAGTATCTCTATTATTAATGAAGTAAAAACGTTGGTAAAAGAGGGTTATAAAGAAGTAACCTTACTCGGTCAAAACGTAGATAGTTATTATTGGAATGATGAAGTAAATGGCGGCAATACCACTTTTGCACAATTACTAGAACAGGTTGCATTGGTTTCACCAGAACTAAGGGTGCGATTTAGTACTTCTCACCCGAAAGACATTACTGATGAAGTATTATTTACCATTGCGAAATATGAAAATATTTGTAATTATATACACTTACCGGTTCAAAGTGGAAGTACAAGGGTATTACAAATGATGAATAGAACTTATACTAGAGAATGGTATATTGCTAAAGTAGATCGGATAAAAGAAATTTTACCTAACTGTGGTTTTAGTACTGATATAATTACTGGTTTTTGTTCAGAAACAGAAGAAGAACATTTAGAAACTTATAGTTTGATGGAGTATTGTAAATACGATTTAGCCTATATGTACTTTTACAGTGAAAGGCCTGGAACATTAGCGGAGAAAAGGTATACAGATGATATACCAGAATTAACGAAGAAAAGACGACTTCAGGAAATCATTGATTTACATCGAATTCATTCTTTACAAAGTATGCAACGAGATGTACACAAAACATTTAAAGTTTTAATAGAAGGAAATTCAAAAAAAAGCGATAATTCTTGGCAGGGAAGAACAGATCATAACAAAGTGGTAATATTTGCGAAGGAAGGGAATTTACATAAAGGAGATTATGCTAAAGTGCATATTTTTAAGTGTACATCAGGGACACTTTTTGGAACATTACAGCAATAAAAAAACTAGAAAATGGATTTACAAAGTATAAAAAATAGATTTGGGATTATTGGTAATTCGCCAGGTCTAAACCATGCTTTAAATACAGCTGTACAAGTTGCAGGAACTGATTTAACAGTATTAATTGTTGGGGAAAGCGGTGTAGGCAAAGAAGTTTTTTCGCAAATAATCCATTCTTTATCCGCCAGAAAACACAACCCATTTATAGCTTTAAATTGTGGTGCTATTCCAGAAGGAACAATAGATTCAGAACTTTTTGGACATGAAAAAGGATCATTTACAGGTGCCGTTGATAGCCGTAAGGGTTATTTTGAAACTGTAAATGGTGGCACCATTTTTATGGATGAAATTGGCGAAATGCCATTGGGTACACAGGCTCGTTTATTACGTGTTTTAGAAACTGGAGAATTTATTAGAGTAGGATCATCTAAAGTACAAAAAACGGATGTACGCGTAATTGCCGCAACTAACAGAGAATTATTAGAATTTACACAAAAGGGCCGATTTAGAGAAGACTTGTATTATCGATTAAGCACAGTTCCAATTCGTGTTCCATCTTTAAGAGATAGAAAAGAAGATATTTTATTGTTATTTAGAAAATTTGTTGTTGATTTTGCAGAAAGATATAAAACTACACCTGTTCAATTAGATGATGAATCAAAGCAACTATTATTAAATTACCAGTGGCCAGGTAATGTTCGTGAACTAAAAAATATTGCAGAACAAATTTCTGTTTTGAGTCCTACACCACAAGTAAGTGGTAAAGAAATGCGTACTTTTTTACCAGAGAAAAAAGAAAACAGGTTCCCAGTTTTAGCTGGCCATACGCCTACCGGTGAGTTTGCCAATGAAAGAGAAATATTGTACAAGCTTTTCTTTGATATGAAAAAAGATGTTACAGAATTAAAAAAAATGTTTGTAGAAATTTTGCAAAACCCTTCATTGGCAGTGACTGCAGCCAAATTCACCAAAGAGTCGATCTTAAACGATTACGATAATGTAACAGAGAATAACCATATTAGTACTAATAATCATTCGATAGGATCACCAATTACTTCTGGTCAAACTAATTTCTTAACCAGTAATAATCAAACGGTATTATTAACCAATGAAGAAATTCAACAACACGAAGAAATAGAGGAATCCTTAAACATAATGGATAAGGAAAAAGAATTAATTATAAAAGCGTTAAAAAAACACAAAGGGAAACGAAAAGATGCTTCTTTGGATCTTGGAATAAGTGAAAGAACTTTATACCGTAAATTAAAAGAATATGACATTGAAGAATAATTTTTTTCTAAACTATATTACAATTACTTCTGTTTCTATTTTGTTTTTATTAACAGGCTGTAAAGTGTATTCATTTAAGGATGCTGTAATTCCAACAGATGTTAAAACAGTAAAAATTGGCTTTTTTGAAAATAGAGCACGATATATTAACCCTCAATTAGCGCCAAAATTAACCGATAAATTACAGGTAAAAATTACTTCTCAAACAAAATTAACGAGAACAAATAATGATGATGCCCACTATATTATTAATGGTACGATTACCAATTACGATGCTAGTCAAACTGTAGGTGTTTCGTCTCAACAAGCAAGCATAAATAGGTTAACGGTTACAGTTCATATAATATTGAAAAAGACACTTGAAAATAAAACTGAAGAATTTGATATTAGTAGAAGCTTTGATTACTCGGCAAATCTTACCTTACAACAGGCCGAAGGTCAATTGCAAGATGAAATACTGAAGAATATAACTGATGAGATATTTAACCGAATTTTTTCTAACTGGTAATTGAGTTGTATATTTAAATTATGAGGTTTACGCAAGAGAAAGCTTTGTTGCACTTAACTGGGAAATCAGCATTGGTTGATTTGAAAATGGAGACTATAGAGAAATTGGTAAATGAATACCCTTACTTCTCTCCTGGTCAATATTTATTTTCCGCTAAACTTAGAAGTGAAGACCATCCTTTGGCTGCCGCTCAGTCAGTTAAAACGGCTCTTTTTTTCCCAAACCCTCATTGGCTGCAGTTTCAACTTGATTCAATTAATGAAGTAGCTATAGATGAATTCCCAAGGCAGGAAATGGACACTGCAATATTAAAATCGATCTATCAAAAAGACAAAGATTGGGATGAAGTAATCAATCCTATTAATACAGTTGTAGAAAAAATATCAGTTGTTGAGCCTATTATTCAATTGGAGTCAATTTTACCTATAACTGTTGAAGCAGCTGAAATTCATCAAACAGCAATAATTATTCCTACAATAGAATCCGTTAGGGAAATGATGAAAGGAATTGATGGCAGTGACTCTACTCCATTTTTGCCAGTTTTTTCTACTATTGCAACTTCAGAATTACACCCAGAGCAGGAATACAGTGATGAGCCAGAATCAACAAAAATTTTACCTGATCAGGAAAAAAGTGATGCAAAAATTGCTAGCATTCTTTCATCCCAATTCGCTGAGTTTAAAAAGCCGCTTGAACAAGAAGCTCAGTTGGAAATAGAAAATCCGTATGAAAAACTTCATACAATCGATTATTTCGCCTCACAGGGCATTCAAATAGACCTTAGCAAAATTCCTCAAGACAAACTTACTACCAAACTAAGAAAGTTCACAGATTGGTTGAGAGACATGAAGAATCATCATCCAAATCCAACAGATTTAGGCACTAGTACAGAATCAGAGAAAAAAGCAGCTGAAACTGCCCTAATATCCAATGAATCAAAGGAAATATTGACTGAAACAATGGCGGAAGTTTTGGTAAAACAAGGGCAGGTAGACAAGGCAATTCAGCTCTTTATTAAATTAAGTTTCTCAAATCCTGAAAAATCCGCTTATTTTGCCGAGAAAATTCAACAACTAAAAGGTATATAATATGATTATTCTTTTCTTGATTCTTATTGTAATTGCTGCTGCAGGACTTGGTTTTATGGTACTAGTTCAAAACCCTAAAGGTGGCGGACTAACAGGTAATGTAGGCGGTATTGGCAACCAGTTTATGGGTGTTAAGCAAACAACTGATGTGTTAGAGAAAGGAACTTGGCTTTTTGCTGGTATCATTGCTCTATTAGCGTTGTTCTCTACCTTTTTTTTAAAAGGAGGCTCTAATAGTGTTGATAATTCAATTATTCAAAAAATTAATACCAATACATCAGCTCCGGCTCCTGTAAAGCAAACTCCTCTTAATTCTGTTCCAGTTAACCCTGTTCCCCCAAAAAAATAACTCTTATTAAAAGTATAATTGCCCCGTCTTTTGATGAAGACGGGGTTTTTTATTTAATTTACAAAATGAAGCGATCTTTAAAACAAAAAAGTAACAATAAAACTAAAGTAGCAATTGCTATAATTTTGGTATTGATTTTTGGATCTGGCATATTAGGGTGGTTATTCTTTGGTTCAGCAACCACCTTTTCAGAAAATAATAAACAAATCCAAATTGATGAAACGAATAAATCTGCAGTTTTAAAAACTTTTGAAAAAGCCGGTATCATTCGATTTACTAGTTTGATCGGACTTGCCGGTGCGCCCATCAACTTATGGGATAAAATGAAACCTGGCAGGTACGAAATAAAACAGGGCCAAAGTATTGTGCAAATAATGAAAATGCTTAAAAATGGCAGGTTCGCAGAAGTAAAACTAGTATTAAATAAAGTACGCACAAACAATGAACTGGCGAGTCTTATCAGCAAAACATTTCCACACGATTCTGCAACAGTTCTAGCATACATAAGCTCTAATGACTCATTAAAAGAGTTTCGTACAACTTCAAATATGCTGTTTACCCAGTTAATTCCTAATACATATAATTTTTATTATGACGCATCTCTTCACAAAATTTTTCAAAAACTTACAAGTGAAGGAACTGCGTTTTGGCTAAAGAACGATAGAATGAGAAAAGTGCAAGACTTAAATTTATCGCCCGAACAAGTATATATACTCGCTTCTATTGTTGAAGAAGAAACAAATTATGAATCCGATAAATACAAAATAGCAAGTGTTTATATCAATCGTTTAAAAAAGCAAATGCCTTTGCAAGCCTGCCCTACCATTAAATACGCCATGAATGATTTTACAATTACACGTGTCTATCAGAAATATTTAACCAATCCCTCTCCTTATAATACATACAAGTTTAAGGGGTTACCTCCAGGCCCAATTTGTACTCCATCGCCTAAAACAATTGATATTGTATTAAATGCGCCAGTAACAGACTATATCTATTTTGTGGCAAAAAGTGATTTCAGTGGATATCATCATTTTAGCAACAATTATCCAGAACACAATAGGTTTGCAAAAGAATACCAGAAAGCATTAGATATTTATATGTTGAAAAAACAAAGTGAAAAATAATAGTACGTTGACGAGATTAGAGAAGATATTAATAACCTTACCACCTATTGCTTTTATTATTAAAAAAAGCCGAGAAATAACTATTCCTGGCTTTAGAGGTATTCCCATTTTTGATGTTGTAATTTTTTTTACACAACAAGTAAAAAAAATAGGATTAAATGAAAGAGCTGCCGCCATTGCTTTTAATTTAATTATGGCATTACCTGCATTAATGCTTTTTTTATTTTCTATTATCCCCTATTTTCCAGAAATTCTTGATTTAAAAGTGCAAATACTTTCCTTATTCAAAGATATTAGTCCGAGTTCTAAAACCTATGGTTTTATTGAAGGCTTATTGGATGACCTTATGGAACGAAATGTTGGGGTTTTCTCGTCGGGATTTATTTTATTACTATTTTATGCTTCTAATGCTATGATGGCTTTTATTAGAACATTCGATAAGTCGATTCAAGAAAATAAAGTTTTCTTTTTGCATCAACGTTGGAGAGCAATTAAACTAACTACCATTTTAATATTGCTAATTATATCTACTACATTAATTATGCTGGGTCAAGAACAATTATCAGTAATAGTTAGAAAGTTATTTAAACTCAACCCAAAAACATTTTTACCATGGGTAAATGGAGTAAGATGGCTAATAATTATTGGATTATTTTTTTATGGTATTGCCTTTATTTATAAGTATGCTCCTTCAGTTAAAGAAAGGTGGAAGTTAATTTCTCCTGGTTCTGTTTTAGCAACATTTTTAACTCTTAACACCACCATCATATTTTCGTATTGGGTTAATAATTTTGCAGCATACAACAAAATTTATGGTTCAATTGGAACTGTATTAATCATCATGTTATTGATATATCTCAACGCACTAATATTATTAATTGGTTTTGAATTAAATGTGAGTATTACTCACCTTGCACAAAAAGCAATGGAGAAAAAATTAATAGAAAAGAAAAAAATACTAGCGCAAAAACTGTAAAAAAACATTATAGCTTGTCTAAATTTTTATAGGTAATTTTTCTAGTAGCTGCTTTTTCTTTTACTAACCAACTTTTCTTTAGAATTTCTGTATTGGGATGTGGTACTTGTTTATTAGTATAATGCTCTGCAATATTTTTTTGCCTAAATGCCTCATAAATAGTAACTGCGCACGCAACTGAAATATTTAGGCTTTGAATCATTCCAACTTGCGGAATAATAAAATTTCCATCAGATAAGTTAACTACTTCTGCAGTTACACCATTAATTTCGTTGCCAAATACTAAAGCTACACTTTGAGTGAAATTGATATCGTAAACACTAAGTGAACTTTCCCCTAAATGTGTTGCATAAATTAAATCATATTTTTTTCTCAATTCCGAAAAACAAGCAGCGGCATTATCAAATTGGTGAATAGTAACCCATCTATTGGCACTTCTACTACTTTGAAAACCAAAGTATTCGTGTTTAGGAATTCGGGTATTTAACACATAAATATCTTGAATACCCACAGCATCACTGGTTCTCATTACTGCAGCAATATTGTGGTGGTCGTGTACATTTTCCAATACCAATGCAATATTGGATTGTCGTTTACTCAAAACTTCATTAATTCTATTAGTTCTTTCAGGCGTCATATTTTTCTACCCACCGATTTGTATTTTTAAATAATAAGCACAAAAATGAGGATTACTATTGAATTTATAGTATATTTTTGTTTTGTACCCGTTAGTCAACCCTATGACAGCAAAATATATACGTGCAGAGCACTTGCTCTGGATCGCGCCTATAATCTATGGATTAATGGCATATTACTCTTCGTACTCCGAAATTATTTTGGTGTACTATAACAATGCATACCAACTATACAATTTTTTCAATATCGTTATACTCTTTCTTGCGATACTTACAATACCATTTTTATTTCAATCAACGATTAGAAAATTGGATACAAGAAATTCAGTTATTGCATTTGCACATATTTCATTATCAATTATTTTGGTAGTAGGTATACTATTTATTTTTAGTGTTAATATTCCTATCAATATTAATTGGCTACACAACACTGCTGGCGAACTATCTCTTTTTACAAAATGGAGTTATTATAATGAAATGTGCATTTCATTGTTCAAACTTTTTATTGCTATTCAAACTGCTTACTGTATTTATGGTAGTAAAGTGCTCATTTCTAATTATGTATTGGACAGAAATACTACTTTGTCTCAACATGAGTATGAGAGCGAATTAGCTTTAAAAATGGCAAGCTAATTTATTCATTCGCATCTCCCATTGCAGCTTGTTTCATTTTATGTGCGGTTTCTTTACCTAAGTATTTCTCAATCTGTTTTTCTAACACGTAAATCAGTGGCGTTAAAACTATAGCCATTGTAAATTTATACATATAATTAACCAAACAAATGGCTAAAACAAGTTGCCAACTCCAACCATTACCAATTTTAAATGCAATAAATAACACTACAAAACTGTCAACTAATTGAGAAACCAAAGTAGATCCAGTTGCTCTCAACCAAATCCATTTTTCACCTGTAATCTTTTTAATCTTGTGAAATACAGTAACATCAACAATTTGACTCACCAAGAATGCAGTTAAACTTCCAAGAATAATCCACATACCCTGACCAAAAATTCCTCCAAAAGCAACTTGCATATTGTTTATTCCGATCTCTTGCTTTGAACTAATCCAGAAATCTGCTGGAGGAATTTTCATAGCTGCATAAAACATAAGAAATGCATAAGAAATTAATGCAATAGCCGTATAGCTAATTCTCCGAACAGCCTTTGGGCCATAATACTCATTTACAATATCTGTTATTATAAATTCTAAAGGCCATAGCAATACCCCGCAAGTAAGGTTAAAAGCGAGGCCAGATTGACTAAATAATGTAAAATTAGAAGGATTAATTCCAACAAATTTTTCTAATGAAAATATTTTACCACCAATACATTCAGCAATCAATGCATTGGCAACAAAAAATGCAGTAATTCCTATGAATAGTTTTGTGGATTTATCTTTTAAAATATTGTTGATCATTTTGGTAATATTAAATAAACATAAATCTGGCCTATCAAAAACAAAAAATTAGCTACAACTAACCAAATTGGTAAAGAAAAACTCGATTTATTCAATAACGCTACACTAGTCCAAATGTTCAATGTAAGATTAAGGAAAGGTGCAACCATCCAACCTAGAATTATAATAACATTAGAGATATCGGCTTGGTGAATAAAATCATGGGTTCTTTGAATAATCACACAAACCAGAAACAGCAGGTTGCATAGAAATGCTAGTCTTCCAACAAATAAAAGAGGTTTCATGATGTAAAGATAAATGAATACTTATTTACTTTTCCTTAGGTTTGCTATTCATAAATTGTAGATATGAATCGTATTAATTGGAAACTGCTTTTACCCCATACAATTGCAATAATAATATTTTTAATTGTAGCCCTCATTTTTTGTAAACCAGCCATAGAAGGAAAAGTTTTACAACAACATGATGTAACCCAATGGAAAGGAATGGCACAAAATTCTTTTAAATATAAAGATAAAAATGGCCATTTCCCATTATGGACCAATGGTATTTTTAGTGGCATGCCAGCTTATCAAATTACGGGCATAAGTAATAACCCCATTTCTGTAGGATATATTGGACTGCTTTTTAATGGTGGCTTGCCTAAACCTGCTGGAGCTTTTTTTTTAGCATGTTTGTGTTTTTATTTCTTAACACAGGTACTTCGTGTGAATTCATATGCAGGAATTGTAGGTGCATTGGCATACGCATATGCTACTTATAATCCAATTATTATTGGTGCTGGGCACGACACTAAAATGAATGCAATTGCTTATCTCCCTTCAGTTATTGCATCATTACTGTTAATTTATAATAGAAAATATTTATGGGGAGCTGCCTGTACTGCATTATTTACTGCGTTGCTTGTAGGTGCAAACCATTTACAAATTACTTACTATAGTTTAATTATTATTCTTTTCATGAGCCTTGGTTTTGCGGTAAAATGTATTCAAGAAAAAGATTTTAAGCATTTATTACAATCTGCTGGTATATCCATTTTTGCAGCATTATTGGGCATTATGTTTAATGCAACAACACTATTAACCACTTATGAATATGCAAAGAAAACAATTAGAGGTGGAAGTATTTTGGCAGATGGAAAAACAAGTGCAACTAAAACTGGATTAAGTACCGACTACGCATTGAGTTACAGTATTTATAAAACCGAGCCCTTAGTAATGATGTTTCCGCATATTTATGGAGGAAGTAGTAATCAGTTAGAAGTAGCAGAGGATAAATCTAAAGCTATAGAAGCATTGCAACAAATGCCGCAACAATTGAGTCAACAAATACAAAGTGCTTTACAATTTTATTGGGGGGGTATTGAATCTGGTACATCAGGACCACCATATGCAGGTGCAATCATTTGCTTTTTTGCATTAATCGGTTTTGTATTAGTTGATAAAAAATATACCTATTGGATTGGGGCATTAGTAGTTTTCACTTTACTTTTAAGTTGGGGTAAATATTTTGAAGGATTTAACTTGGTTATGCTTAAAATATTACCGATGTATGATAAGTTTCGTGCACCAAGTATGATTTTAGTTATAACAACATTTTTATTTTGTATGCTGGGAACATTAGCATTGGAAAAAATAATTTCTGAAAAAAATAAAGAATTATTATGGAAACAATATAAGAAAGGATTAATGATTGTTGCTGCTGTATTTGCAATTGCTATACTTGTTTATATCAGTTCAGATTTTACTAGTGAAGGTGATCGAATGTTAAGTAAGCAAGTAAATTCAATTCCTGATGCTGTTCAAAGAGAATCAATTACAACTTCAATTAAACAATTTACAGATGGCTTAAAAGAAGATCGAAAAGGATTGTTTTTAGGAGATTTATTACGCTCCTTTATATTTTGTGCTGTTGCAGCAGGTGCTGTTTTTGCAATCATTAAAACAAAAGTGAATACCTTAATAATAATAGGTGTAATTGGTGTATTTGCAATGATTGATATCTTT
>JAYTXG010000174.1:0-4120 GCA_043743375.1 Sphingobacteriia bacterium | reverse complement strand
TGCACTTCATCTGCTCCATCCCATATTCTGGCACCACGCTCGTGTTGGTATAAATTAGCCAACATGGTTTCATCAGATAAACCCATTGCACCATGTACTTGTATGGCACGGTCCAGCACTTCTAAAACCATATTGGCCACATAAAATTTTATGCCTGCAATTTGGTCGCGTGTAGCAGCAGCACCGTACAAATCGATATTATGAGCAGTGCGTAAAACCAACAATCTTGAAGCATCTATTGCTACCCTACTCTGTGCAATAAATCCTTGAATGAATTGTTTTTGACCCAACATTACGCCTTCTTCCATTTCTCTTGTTGCTGCTCTTTTACACATTAGGTCGAATGCTTTTTCTGCAATGCCCACCCATCGCATACAATGATGTATTCTTCCAGGGCCTAAGCGTTCTTGTGCTAATTTAAATCCTTGCCCTTCCTCACCAATTAAATTTTCAACAGGCACTCTGCAGTTGTTGTAGTTGATTTCTGCGTGACTAGCCCAGCCTTCTCCAGCTTCTCCAAACACCGGAATATTTCTGATGAATTCAAAACCTGGTGTATCGGTTGGAACAATGATCATACTTGCTCTTTCATGTTTTGGTGCAGTAGGATTGGTAACTGCCATTACCACTGCAAATGCTGCACCATCTGCCGAAGAGGTAAACCATTTATGCCCGTTTATTACATATTCATTTCCTTCACGAACGGCTGTGGTGCCCATTCTTGTTGGGTTTGAGCCAGGATATTCGGGCTCCGTCATAGAGAAACAACTGCGTATTTTCCCTTCTAATAATGGTTGTAAAAAATTTTCTTTAATAGATGCAGATGCAAATTTGCTAATCAATTCCGTATTGCCAATGTCAGGTGGTTGTGAATTAAAACAATATTGTCCGTAATAAGGAGCGAGTGAAAGTAATTCGCTTACTTGTCCAAATTCACAAAGCGTTAAACCCATGCCACCTTCTTCTTTTGGTAAGTGTAAATTCCACCACCCATTTGCTTTTACTATTTCTCTTTTAACCGCTAAAATTTTTTCGGTTTGTTTAAACGGACGAGTAGTATGTTCTTTTTCTAATGGTATTAGTTCATCTTGCACAAATTGTTTTATTTGTGGTAATAATGATTTTATTTTTTCGGTAACAAATATTGCTTCCATAATTTAGTATTAAATAGTTACTCCTCCATCTGCTGTAAAAATGGTTCCGGTACAATAACCTGATGCGCTAGAAGCTAAGTATAATGCGAGTGCTGCAATTTCTTCTACATTTCCCATACGAGCAATTGGGGCTTGTTTTACAAAACGATTCAACCACTTTTCATCTTGCCAAAGTGCTTCAGAAAATTTGGTTTTAATTAAACCCGGACAAATAGCGTTTACCCTAATTCCATCATGCCCCCATTCTTTGGCAGTTACTTTGGTGAGCATATTCAATGCCGCTTTAGAAACAGAATACATTCCCAAACCTGGGTCGGGTGTATTTCCTGCAATAGAGCTGATATTAATTACCGATCCACCGCCTCTTGCTTTCATTATTGGATAAACTAATTTGCTTAGTTCAAAAGGCGCTTTCACATTTACGTTCATAATTTTATCAAAAGCCCATTCTTCGCAATCTACAACGGGGCCAAATACTGGGTTACTCGCAGCATTATTTACTAAAATATCTATCCCTCCATATAAAGCAATTGATTTTTCAACCAACAGTTTACACGCATTAATATCTCCTGCATTGGCAGCAATACCTGCACAAATTCCTCCATCTTCAATAATGCTTAATGCTACTTTATCGAGCTCTTCTTGTTTTCTAGAATTGATAATTACTTTTGCTCCATTGGCTGCAAAAAAACGAGCAATCGATTCTCCAATACCTTTACTAGCACCCGTTACAAGCGCTACCTTTCCTTCTAAACTAAATACTTGATTGGCTTTCATTATTTTTATTTTTTTTACAAGTACAAGCGCAGGTTTTTAACCTGTGCTTGTAAATTATTTAATTTTATTTTTATGCTGTCACAGGTCAGAGACCTGCGCCAGTAATTTACTTTTATACCTGTGCTAATAAATCATTGATTTTTATTTTGAATATTTTAATGCCTTTTTCATAGCTCCCATAAACTGTTCTTTCACAACTTTTCTAAATTTTGTAGGAGCAAAACGCTTGTACAACCACATTTTATGCGCGCTTTTTGGTAGAATGATATAGAGTTCCTTTTTACCCGCCCTAATTAATATCTCTTGAGAAACTTCTTTGGCTTCTAGTCCTGAACGATCAATAAAATTCTGTGTTATTTTTTGAATAGTGCCCCCACCTCTTGCGCTTTTGCTAATATTTGTTTTGAAATAAGTAGGTTGAATGCATGAAACATGGATATTAAAATCCATTAACTCGCTATACAAAGTTTCACTAATGGCTACCACTGCGGCTTTGGTCATATTATATGCCCCCATTGTAGGTGCACAACCAATAGCAGCGGCACTTGCAGTGTTCAAAATATGCCCCGATTGTTGTTTTTTCATTGCAGCAATAAAATAATAGCAACCATATACAACCCCCATTTGGTTAATGCTCACCATCCATTCATAATTTTCTAGTGAATACTCTTCAAAAGCCCCACCATCACCCACTCCGGCATTATTAAATAATAAATCAATACCACCAGCATCTTGCAAAAATTGTTCTGCCACCATTTTATATTGATCTTTATCGGATACATCTAATTGATACATCAAAGCATTAGCGCCCAATGCCTTCATCTCTTCTACCGCTTTTTGTAATTCAATTGAATTGTTATCGGCCATGCCAATGGTCCAACCATCACCAGCCAACTCAGTGGCAAATGCTTTACCTAATCCGGATGCTGCACCAGTTATAAATGCTCTTTTTGAAGTATATCGTTTACTTAGTTCGTACATATAGCCAATAATTGAGTGTATGAATGTACAATTTGATTTTTGAAAGACCTATTTAGACGACTATTTTCTCTATTGAACCATTTATACTTTGTTGAATTATAAAAGATAAATAAATTCTATCTTTAGCAACTTCAAAAACACTTGCATTTGAAAAAAATTATCCTTGGTTTATCTTTTCCATTGTTGCTTTTATCTTGTAAGCAAAAAAAAGAGTCACCCGCACAAATTGCCAAGCCGCAGCAATCAATTCCAATAGTTGATGTAATAATTGCAGGAGGAAGTAATATTTCGAATACCATAGAGGTAAATGGGTCTGTTATACCCAATGAGATGATTAATATCAATTCAGAAATTAGTGGAAGGCTTACGTTGCTGAACTTGCCAGAAGGCGGAAGAGTAACTCAAGGAGCTACTTTAGCAACAATAAATGATGCCGACTTACAAGCAACACTTAGTAAAACCAAAGTTTTGTTAGACATGGCACAAAAAACAGAACAGCGATTGAAAAAACTATTAACCATCAATGGCATTAATCAGGCAGATTACGATTTGGCATTGAATCAGGTGAATAGTTATAAAGCAGATTTAATGGTAACCCAAGCCCAAATTGATAAAACAGTTATTAAAGCACCATTTACTGGTGTATTAGGATTGAGAATGATTAGTCCGGGTGCTTATGTTACACCAACAACTATATTATCTACCCTACAACAAGTTGATAAAGTAAAGATCGATTTTAATGTACCAGAAGATTATATCAAATTAATTCACAAAGGGTCTACTGTTATAATTCAAAGCAATGAAAGCATTAGTAATAGAAAAGCAGTTGTTGTTGCAACAGACCCACAATTAAATTCAACTACAAGAAATTTAAAAGTAAGGGCTTTATTAGAAGGAGCTTCCATTAATCCAGGAACTTTTGTGAAAGTATTGTTAGCCAATAATTCAGGGAATAGTAGTATTATGGTACCTACCAATTGTATTATTCCTGATGCAAGAGCAAAAAAAGTAATTGTAGTAAAAAACGGAATAGGTGCGTTTGTTGACATTGAAACTGGCTTCCGAAGTCCTGGAATGGTAGAAGTTACCAAAGGAATTGAAGTGGGAGATAGTATAGTGGTTACGGGTGTACTATTTGTTCGTCCGAAATTACCAGTGAAAGTAAGAAGTGTAAAAAAATTGTCCGATTTAGTAAAATAACAGCAGCA
>JAYTXG010000173.1:0-1915 GCA_043743375.1 Sphingobacteriia bacterium | reverse complement strand
TGGGGTAGGCCATATTTATAAGTTCAATGATAATATTTCGAATACTACCAGCATATTTGGAACAGGCTTTTCAAGTAATGTAAGTTCTGCAGGAGGATGGACAGATAAAACTGCAATTAACTATGGTTTTAGATCAACAACAGCTACTAAATTTTTTGTTGGAAAAGGTATTTTACTAAGTGGTATAACTGGTATTGAAAGTCAGCAACAGCGAGCCCAAACCATCGGCTATACTATGGTAAAAAATCCCGCAGACACTAGTACGGTAACGAATTGGAAAATTGGATACCCTTATTGGATTGTGGGGGCCACTACATCAAACCAAGTTGTAACAGCAGGAACCACATCGTTGTTTACCCAATGGACATTAAGTTTACCCAAAAACATTTCTGTTACAGCGGGTATTGGAGTAAGTGATATGAAAATAGTATTAGACGACCGTTTGTATGAAGTTACTAAACCAAATAAGCCAACAAATTTTGAGAGATCATATAAGGGGATGGTATCTCCGAATATATCCATCAATAAAGTATTTAATAATGCTTTTTCGGTTTATGCATCTTACACCAAAGGATATAAAGCGCCCGTAAGTTCATACTTCTTTATTCCATATTCATTGTCTGGTGCTACACCAATACCCAATACGGGTATAGTAAATACAACACTAAAACCAGAAATTGGCAATCAGTATGAAATTGGAGCAAAGGGAAATACTGCAAATGATAAACTAACCTATGAACTTTCTTTTTTTAATGCAATGTTTATCAATAAAATGACTGCAGTAGCTGTACCACTAACTACAGCACCTAATACTACTGCTTATTCGTATGTAGTAAATGGCGGAAGACAAAACCATAAAGGAGTAGAGGCATTGATAAAATATACAGCCTATCAATCCAATGAAACCTTCTTTAAAAAAATAAGGCCATTTGCAAATCTTGCTTACTCAGATTTTAAGTATGAAGATTTCCGAATTCAAAAATCGGTTGTATTAACAGAAGATTATAGTGGAAAACAAGTTGCTGGTGTAGCAAAAGTTACTGCAAATGTAGGGGTTGATGTGATGATGAAATATGGCTTGTATGCTAATATTAATTATTTGTATAAAGATGGCATGCCCATTACATCAGACGAATTGTATTATACCACTA
Organism: Sphingobacteriia bacterium; assembly: GCA_043743375.1. GTDB lineage: Bacteria > Bacteroidota > Bacteroidia > Chitinophagales > Chitinophagaceae > Sediminibacterium. The sequence continues at coordinate 764 of JAYTXG010000173.1, read as the reverse complement.
GCTATGGTTTATTAAATGCAAAAATAGGAATGCAACAAAATATTGGGAAGCGTTTTGCTACTGATATATTTGTAGGTTCCGAAAACATAACCGGAATGCAATATCCATATATGGTTTTTGTAAATCAATTACCTGATGCTTATTTACCAGCACCCATTAATGCAACCTTTTATGGAGGAGTGAGCCTAAAATATAATTTCTGACGTTGAATTTATTAATATCATTAAAAAAACAGACATGAAAAAAACAAGCCTCCTTTTTATAATAGCAGTTGCTACTATTTCTTGCGGACGTTTTAAAAACAAAGAGATCAATGGTAAAAAAGATATACGTATTGTTTGCTTATCTAAACACTTAACTGAAATGGTTTTTGCTTTGGGCAAGGGGCATAATATTGTTGCTTGTGATTTAAGCAGCACTTATCCGGACAGTGCTAAATTGTTGAAGACGGTTGGCTATCATCGTGCATTAAGCCCCGAAAGCATCATTGTAATGAACCCCGATTTGGTGATACATAGCAATGATATAGGACCTGCAAATGTTTTGCCCCAAATAATTAAAGCAGGGTTAAATGTAAAAGAATTTGGTGGTGCTAATACGATAGATAGCGCTAAATTGTTATTAACTGCGCTCGGTAGTTTTTTTGGAGAAGAAAAGAAGACAGATTCATTGATTAAAAAAATGCAAGATGGCATTACAAAAGCAGAAAATGCATTACAGGAGAAAGCAATAAAAGATACACCCACTGTAATGATTATTCATTT
>JAYTXG010000172.1:0-2615 GCA_043743375.1 Sphingobacteriia bacterium | reverse complement strand
ATTCACTATTTCTTGCGCCTCCTAATAAAATTCGATCCCCAATATTCCTCCAATAATAAAAACCTTCATCAAAGTGAAATGTTCCTTTTGTTGTTAAGCTAGCTATTGGGGCCGTTAATATAATTTGACCTCTAGCGGGCTCTATATTTAATTCGGGTAATAACAAATTAGTAAATCCATTAGTGCAAACAATTAGTTGATTTGTTGTTATAGTTTTCTGCTGATTCGTTTGGATAACTACTTTGTTGTTCGTTTCTTGCCAACTTGTTACTTCAATTCCATTGAGTAGTTGAATTCCTTTATAGATAGCAATTTTGGTTAATACATTTACTAATTTTCCACTATGTATTCCGGCTTCACAGGGATTGTATATTAACTGATCGATATTTTTTAATCCGATAGAGAATATACGATCAAATGAATTAGTAAATACTTTTTTTGTGCTGATAATTGGTGCTAATAATTGATTGATGTAATTTATTTGTTCATCAATTTTATCAGCCTCTTTATAATGATAAAGTGCTTCATATCCTCCACATTCATCTAAATCAATTTCACTAGAAGTAAAATACAATTTTATTTTCTGAATACCTTTAAAACGCATTTCTACAATCGAAAGCATTTCACTCGTGCCAATGGATGCTTCATCAGCCAATAATTCTGTTAAACTTCCAAAGCAAGCAAATCCTGCATTTCTAGTAGATGCGCCAAGTGGGGTAGTGGCTCTTTCAAGAATAGTTATAGTTAATGAAGGCGATTTTTTTTTGAGTTCGAGGGCAGTCCATAGCCCCATGAGCCCACCTCCAATAATAGTTATATCAGCATCGCTATAAAAACTTTCTTTTTCCCAAAATGACATCATGTATTAAACATTGAACCTAAAGTGCATTACGTCGCCATCTTTCACAATATATTCTTTTCCTTCAATTCTTAATCTGCCATTTTCTCTACATGCTGCTTCGCTTTCATATTTTACAAAATCTTCAAAAGCAATTACTTCAGCTTTGATAAATCCTTTTTCAAAATCGGTATGTATCACACTCGCAGCTTGTGGTGCTTTCCAACCTTTATGTATTGTCCATGCCCTTACTTCTTGAACACCAGCGGTGAAGTATGTATCGAGGTTCAACAATTTATAAGTAGTTCTAATCAATCTATTTAGTGCGGGTTCGGTCATTTTATATTCTTCCATAAACATTTGCTTATCATCTGCATTGTCCATTTCCGCTATTTGGGCTTCAATATTATTGCACATAATAATCACTTGCGCGCCTTCTGCTTCAGCAATAGCTTTTAATTTATCGGAGAATGCATTACCAGTATGCATAGATGCTTCATCTACATTAGCAACATATAAAACTGGTTTATCGGTTAATAAAAACAAATCGGCAATAGTTGCATTTTCTTCCTTACTTAAACCCAATGAATGAATGCTTTTGCCAGCATCTAAATGCGCTTTGCATTTAGATAATATTTCAAATTCTGCTTTTGCTTTAGTATCACTTCCAACACGTGCCATTTTTTCTACGCGATGCATTTTCTTTTCAACACTTTCTAAGTCTTTCAGTTGTAATTCAGTTTCAATAATTTCCTTGTCGCTGATAGGGTTAATTGCACCTTCTTCACGTAGTACATTCTCATCTTCAAAACAACGGATTACATGAATAATGGCATCAACTTCTTTTATATTTCCAAGAAACTTATTTCCTAGTCCTTCTCCCTTGCTAGCACCTTTTACCAAGCCTGCTATATCCACTATTTCTATTTGAGTAGGAACAATTTTATTCGGCAACACTAATTCTGCTAATTTATCTAAGCGATTATCTGGAACATCAACTAAGCCAACATTTGGCTCGATTGTGCAGAATCTATAATTACTTGCTTGTGCTTTAGCACTATTACTAACTGCGTTAAATAAGGTTGATTTTCCTACATTCGGAAGTCCCACTATACCTGCTTGTAAAGCCATAATACCCTTTTTTTGATTTGAGGTTGTGAAGGTAAGGAAAGTAGGTGATTAGTCATTATCTTAGCCTCATGGCCCTTAACTACGTTTGGATATTATTTTTCATCATCGGATTGGTGATTGCTTTATTTAAACTGATTGTATTTCAGGATTATGAAATATTTAAAAAATTAGTAGAAGGCATTTTTGATGCTAGTAAGTCATCGGTTATGGATATTGCTTTGCCCTTAACTGGTGTAATGGTATTTTTTATGGGATTAATGAATATTGGTGAGAAAGCTGGGGCTATCAATTTTTTAGCAAGATTACTTAATCCTTTTATGAAAAGATTATTTCCAGAAGTGCCAGATAAACATCCTGCAATGGGACAAATGGTGATGAATTTTAGTGCCAATATGTTGGGCTTAGATAATGCAGCAACTCCATTTGGTTTAAAAGCAATGGAGAGTTTACAAACATTAAATCCAAATAAAGAAACAGCAAGTAATGCGCAGATTATGTTTTTGGTTCTGCATACAAGCGGGTTAACATTAATTCCGCTTTCTATAATTGCGTATAGGGCAGGAGCCGCAAGTACAAATCCAACAAGTGTGTTTGTACCATTAATGCTGGCTACTTCTGTTGCAACCCTTTCTAGTATTATTATTAC
>JAYTXG010000171.1:0-2651 GCA_043743375.1 Sphingobacteriia bacterium | reverse complement strand
CAGTTGCTAAAAATGGATATGATGGAATTGTATCAAAGTTTATTAAAGTGGAAGGCGGTCAAATGAATTTATATGGAAATATGAGTGAACCTGTTGTTATAAATGACCCGAAGAATATGGGTGCATTCATTCAATGTAGTATAGAAATGCAATTGGCTTCTATTAATCAAAAAGCAATCGGTAAAGAAGTAGTAGTAGACCGTTTTTATAATAATGAATGGAAAAAAGATATAACAGGCAAATTAGTTCGTTGGCATTATAATTGGGACGAAGTTAGCAATAGTGGATTTTCTTTTTTCGGTTCTCTTTTTGAACAACAAGGTGCAGTGTTGAAGTGCTTGGATACAGCTCCTAGTAAATCTGTTCTTTCTCAATCAAGTGTATATATTATTGTAGACCCCGATCATTTAAAAGACAATCCTACTCCAAATTTTATGAATGAAAAGGATGCTGTTGAAATTGCAGATTGGGTAAAAAAAGGCGGTACTTTATTAATGATGGCGAACGATAGTAATAACTGCGATCTTTTACATTTTAATATTTTAGCCAATAAATTCGGTATTCATTTTACCAATAAAAGTATAAATATGGTAAAAGGAAGTGAATATGAAACTGGAGCTGTTTATATCAATAAAGGAAATGAAATATTTAGATCTGGACCAAAAATTCATATCAAAGAAATAAGTACACTTGAATTAACAACTCCTGCTACCGTGTTGGTAAAAAAAGAAAACGATATAGTGATTGCAACTGCAAAATATGGTAAAGGAAAGGTTTTTGCTATTGGAGATCCTTGGTTGTATAATGAATATGTAGATGGCAGAAAATTACCAGCCGAGTGGCAAAACTTTACTGCAGCAAAAGAACTCGTACAATGGCTATTAACAAACTAATTTACGATATTAGCTTTAACAATGCCAATGAGTATTTCGGGTGGAAAGGCTCCCGCTAATATTTAAATCAATATTCGACATTTTTTTCTAATCAAGTAGTTGCAATTGATGTAATTGGTGTTATATTGTTGATTATTTATACCAAATCGATTAATAATGGGTGCTGTGTTCTGTTTTGGAGAATTGCTATTGCGTATGTCGCCTGTATTAAATAGGCAATGGATTAATGAAAATAAAATGCCAGTTTTTATTGGTGGTGCTGAATTAAATGTTGCTACAGCTTTATCTTGCTGGGGCATTCCTACAAAATACATGACTTTATTACCACAAAATTATTTATCTGAAGAAATAGTTGTTGAAATTAATAGTAAAGGAATTGATACTTCTGCTATTCATTATCACGGAGAAAGAATTGGTGTATATTATCTTCCTCAAGGTGCAGATCTTAAAAATTCAGGAGTTATATACGATAGAGCTTATTCTTCATTTGCTTCGTTACAACCCGGAATGATCAATTGGGATGAAGCATTAAAAGGGTGTAATTGGTTTCATTTTAGTGCAATTAGTCCAGCACTTAATCCAAATGCAGTTTTAGTTTGTAAAGAAGCTTTAGAAGCTGCATCTAAAAAAGGATTAACTATTTCAGTTGATTTAAATTACAGATCTAAATTATGGAAATACGGTAAAAAACCTGTTGAAATTATGCCTGAATTGGTATCGTATTGTGATGTAATTATGGGCAATGTTTGGAGTGTTCAAGATTTATTAGGTATTCATGTAGATGCAGATATTCATAATGATAAGTCTAAAAGTAGTTATGCTACACATGCGGATCATCAATCCACTTTATTAATGGATCATTTTCCTAAATGCAAAGCAGTTGCATATACTTTTCGATTTACGAATGGTAAACATGTAGATTATTTTGCAACTTTTAATACCAATAAAGTGCATTTTGTTTCAGCGAGTTTTACAACTGATAATGTAGTAGACCAAGTTGGAAGTGGTGATTGTTTTATGGGTGGATTAATTTATGGATTATATAAGAATATGAAGTCTCAAGAAATTATCAACTATGCTGCCGCTGCTGCATTTGGTAAATTGCAAGAGATGGGAGATGCGACAAAACAAACAGTGGAAAAAATAAAATCAACTTATTAAAATGGAGAGAGAAGATGAAGTAATTAATCAGATTTGCAATGGGGGATTACTACCATTATTTTATCACGATGATATAGCTGTTTGTAAAAATGTTGTACAAGCATTGTATAATGGAGGTGTTCGTTGTATTGAGTTTACCAATAGAGGTAAAAACGCATTGATCAATTTTACTCAATTAATTGCTACTAAAAAAGAGTTTCCCGGATTATTATTCGGCATTGGTACTATTAAAACAAGTGAACAAGCAACTGCTTTTATAAATGCTGGCGCCGATTTTTTGGTGAGTCCTATTTTTGATACAGCTGTAGCTGATATTGCATACATACAAAAAATTACATGGATACCAGGTTGTATGACACCTACTGAAATTCATGTAGCTCAACAAGCAGGATGTAAATTAATTAAATTATTTCCTGGAAATGTTTTGGCCCCTAGCTATGTAGAAGCTATAATGCCACTATTTTCCGGAATTCGTTTTGTAGTTACAGGTGGAGTTGATGTAACTAAAGAGAGTATAGAAAAATGGATTAAAAGTGGAGTAAAAGGTGTTGGATTAGGAAGCAAATTAATTACGACTGCTATTTTAGAAACAGAAGA
>JAYTXG010000170.1:0-3974 GCA_043743375.1 Sphingobacteriia bacterium | reverse complement strand
GGAGAAGGCATTGAAGAAGAAATACCTTCATTACCAAACTACTATCGCAGGAGTATTGACAAAACGATTAAAGAAGTGGAATTACTTTGGAGCTTGGGTATTAAATCCGTTTTGCTCTTTATAAAATGCAAAGATGAACTAAAAGACAACATTGGTATTGAAGCATTGAATGATGATGGGTTAATGCAACGAGGCATTAAAGCAATCAAAAACGCCATTCCAAAAATGTATGTAATGACTGATGTGGCACTCGACCCTTTTTCTATTTATGGCCACGATGGAATTGTAGAGAACGAACAAATTGTAAATGATAAAACAGTAATAGTATTAGCACAAATGGCAATAAGTCATGCAAAAGCTGGTGCAGATATGATTGCACCGAGTGATATGATGGACGGCAGGGTGAAAGCTATTCGCGAAGCATTAGAATTGCACGAATTTTATAATGTTGGTATCATGAGTTATTCAGCAAAATATGCTTCTTGCTTTTATGGTCCATTTAGAGATGCATTAGATAGTGCACCGGGTTTTGGCGATAAAAAAACCTATCAAATGGATTATAGAAATAGCCGTGAGGCCCTTAGTGAAATAGAATTAGACATAGCTGAAGGTGCAGATATTGTTATGGTGAAGCCTGCATTAAGCTATTTAGATATTATAAGCAAAGCGGATCAAAACTTTAATGTGCCTATTGCTGCTTATCATGTAAGTGGGGAGTATAGCATGATAAAAGCGGCTGCACAAAAAGGATGGCTCAACGAAGACCAAGCTATTTTAGAAACTACTCATTCTATTTTTAGAGCTGGTGCAGATTTAGTAGCAACTTATTTTGCAAAAGACTTAGTACGGTTAATTCAATAAATAATTATGAATATTCAAACGAGCATAGATTTATTTCAGAAAGCAAATCGCTTAATACCTGGAGGTGTAAATTCTCCTGTAAGAGCTTTCAAAAGTGTAGGAGGCACCCCAATTTTTATGCAAAAAGCAAAAGGTGCTTATTTGTATGATGAAGACGGAAATAAATATGTGGATTATATAAATTCTTGGGGGCCAATGATATTAGGTCATGCAAATGATTTAATTATAGAAGCGATAAACAAAGCTGCACAGAACTCCTTTTCATTTGGTGCACCAACCAAAGCAGAAGTAGAAATTGCAGCACTCATCAATAGCATTGCCCCCAATGTTGAAATGATGCGTTTTGTAAATAGTGGCACCGAAGCATGTATGAGTGCCTTAAGGGTTGCAAGAGGCTATACACAAAAAAACAAGTTTATAAAATTTGCTGGTTGTTATCATGGTCATGCTGATGCCTTTTTGGTAGAGGCTGGCAGTGGAATGGCAACTCTCAACATTCAAAATGCAAGCGGTATAACACCGGGTGTATGCAACGATACATTGGTTGCAGAATACAATAACATTGAAAGTGTAGAAAAACTATTCGAAATAAATCCTAACGAGATTGCAGCCATAATTATAGAACCTGTAGCAGGCAATATGGGCTGCATACCGCCAAAACCTGATTTTTTAGCACAATTAAAAACTCTCTGTGAAAAATATAATGCAGTGCTAATTTTTGATGAGGTCATGACTGGCTTTCGTTTATCCATTGGTGGAGTGCAACAACTCTATGGAATAGAAGCAGATTTAGTTACTTATGGCAAAATAATTGGTGGTGGCTTGCCTGTTGGAGCTTTTGGCGGTAAAAAAGAAATTATGGAATGTGTAGCACCCTTGGGCAAAGTGTATCAGGCAGGAACATTAAGCGGCAATCCCTTGGCTGTTGCTGCTGGTTTTAGTACGCTTAACTATTTACAACAAAATCCAGGCGTATATAGTCAAATTGAAAACACTACTAAAACACTTTGTAAAGCATTAAAAAATATTTTCAATGATAAAGGAATACCTACAGCTATCAATCAAGTTGGTAGTATGATGAGTGTACATTTTACAAAAAATGAGGTACATAATTTTGCCGATGCGAGTGAATGTGATATGAATATGTTTAAAAAATATTTTCATCACATGTTATCCAATGGAATTTACTTGCCCCCATCAGCCTATGAAAGCTGGTTTATTGGATCTGCGATTACCGAAATAGAAATTGAGAAAACATTAGCCATCTCTAAAACCTTTTTAATCTAAACAACACATGTGTAAAAAAGTAATTTTACTTACTAACTTAGGATCCCCAGATAGTTATGAGGTTAAAGATTTAAAAAAATACCTTACTCAGTTCTTAATGGATGAACGTGTAATAGATGTTCCGTTTATATTGCGTACATTATTAGTAAGAGGAATTATTGTTCCTTTTCGTTCTCCTAAAAGCGCAGCTAAGTATAAAAAAATATGGACAGAGAATGGTTCTCCTTTAGTACATTCTACTGAACAATTAAGTAAGATGATTGAAGAATTAAGCGGTATTCCCACTTTTTTTTGTATGCGGTATGGTAATCCTGAACCTAAGTCTGTTTTAGAAGAAATAAAACAAAAACACCCACATATAGAAGAAATTGTATTAGTGCCCCTATACCCTCATTATGCTATGAGTAGTTATGAAACCGGCGTAGAGTATGTAAAAGAGAATTTTAATTCAGTTTTTAAAGATGTAATACTGCAAATTGTAAAACCATTTTATAAAGATGAAGATTATATAGATGCATTAAGCAAAAGCATAAAGCCATTTATAGGCGAAGGGTTTGAACATATATTGTTTAGTTACCACGGCTTACCAAAACGCCACCTAGAAAAAAGTGACCCAACGGGTATGCATTGCTATAAAGTGAAGAATTGTTGCGAAGTGCCTAGCGAAGCTCATAACTTTTGCTATAAACATCAAGTAATAGTTACAGCTAAATTGGTGGCGGAAAAGCTAGGTATTAATCCTTCTCAATATAGCATTTCATTCCAATCTCGTTTGGCTGGTGATAAGTGGATAAGTCCTTATACCGATAAGTTATTGGAAGAATTTCCTAAAAAAGGCATTACCAAATTACTTGTAGTCTGCCCAGCCTTTGTTAGTGATTGTTTAGAAACATTGGAAGAAATACACATAGAAGGTGAAGAAACTTTTCTGGAGGCTGGAGGCAAGGAATTTGTAGCAATACCATGCTTAAACACAAATAATTACTGGGGTGAATCCCTTTGTAAAATAATTAATAAATCTGTAAATTAATGATTAAGTGTACCAATACGTAAAAGCATTGCATATCATTTTTGTAGTAACTTGGTTCGCTGCACTTTTTTATCAGGTTAGGCTCTTCATTTATTTGAGAGAGGCACAAGATAAAAGCGAAATTGAAAAAAATATTTTAACGCCACAGTTTTTGCTCATGGCAAAGCGACTATTATTTGGAATAAATTTGCCATCTGCTTTGCTCACTTTATTTTTAGGTTTATGGATGCTATACTTGTATGTAGTTTCCACAGATGATTTGCCAACTTGGCTTCTCATTAAATTGATTTTTGTTTTTTTACTTTTTGCCTATTACGTTAGTCTCCACATAATATATGTGCAACAAAAAAAAAGTATATTTAATTTGAGTAGTAATTTTTTAAGAATATGGAATGAGGTGGCTACTGTTTTTTTAATAGCTATTGTTTTTTTGGTAGTTGTAAAAGACAATTTATCGTGGATGTATGCTCTACTCACTTTATTTATTACTATAATAACCTTAGTTCTAGCCATTCGAGTTTATAAAACTATTAGGCAAAAATAAAAGGTAGCTTATCTATAAAAGGAATGTACCAATTAGACGATGAAATGCAGAGGCTTAATGCAGGAGTCACCATTTTTATTCCTAGTAAAGTGAAGCACGCGTTTAATTGCACAAGTGAAAAACCAGGAACTTTGTTAGTTGCATTTACACTAGGTAAAGGGATGGAAAACTATTTTGCAGACAAGAAACACTTTTTATACATTTTGCTAGAATTACAATTGACGATTAGCTGATTTAAATTCCAGAACTTCG
>JAYTXG010000169.1:0-7654 GCA_043743375.1 Sphingobacteriia bacterium | reverse complement strand
TTACATGATATACAGGCTTATTGTTTAATTTTTCTTGATTTACTGCAAATGTTGCACTACCAGCGTTTATATATAATCCAATAACAGAATAATAAACATTGTAATTGATCATTTCTCCTTCCTGAAATGCGGTATTACGTGATCCACAAAATTCACCTCCAGCAGATAAAACTGTAGAGGTAAGTAAAATGAAAAATAAAAATATTATTTGTTTTATCAATTTTAATTTATTTGTTTCTGAATAATCTAACGCCCAAGATAAATAAAGTACCTGCAATTGCTGGTAAGATTAAGTTAATTAACCAAATACCTGCGGAAGTTGCAATAATTCCTATTGAATTTGTACTAATTAAGCCAAAAAGCAATAAACTCACTTTACCCCTAAAACCTAATTCTGCAAGTGCAACAGAAGGTACAATGGCTAATACCAAAAACATAACACCCATTAAAGAAAAGGCATCCAACCAATAAATTTTAACACCAAAAACTTCCATTAGTATAAGATATTGAGCTAGAAATACAAAATACCTTACAAAAGAAAGTGAAAGTATTCTTGTTAACTCTTTCCAATGAAAGTCTTCTAATTTTTCTATAAAAAAGCGTCTTTTAGCAACGAAAGGTATTTTTTCGATCACCTGAATTAATTCAGATAGTCGGAAATAGGCAACTGTAAAAAGAAAAACTCCAATGGCAATCACATAAATTAATCCTTCTAACCAAAAAATTGACAACCCTTGTAATTGAGTATTTGCACTTAATATATAAACACGCATATAAAAAAGGGAAATTACACCCATTGTAAACGTTACAATAATTTGCGCCATACTCCCTACAAAAGATAGTACAACACCCCTAATTCTATTGCCTTCATTTAAAAAAACAACCCTGCCTGCAGATTCCCCTATTCGATTGATGGTGTTAAAGCCAAGTGCTTGCCCAGCAAGAATTGCCTTGAAAGACTGAAAAAATCCGACTGATTCAATACCTTTTATTTGGAGTTGCCATTTTCTTGCTTCAATACCCCAATTTACCAACATTAATAAAACAACTAAAAATAATTTCCATCTATTCTCTTCATGTGTAGCAGTAAGAATTAGGTTCCAAGATTGTTGAACATCAACCTGCTTAAGTATTTGATGGTAAATAGAATAAGACAACCAAATAAAGAGAATGGGGCCGATTATATAATTTAAAATGTTTCTATACTGCTTATTCAAGAAAAACGCTTTTAACAAATATACGAGTCAATAGATTAGCACAAAGCTCCCCAATATTCCTAAGTTCAATTACGATTTCGTATTTTCACTTGAATGAGATACGATTCGGTGATATTAGGAATAGATCCAGGAACTCAATTAATGGGGTTTGCTTTAATTGCCATCAAAAATGGAAAGCCCAATTTATTAATTATGGACACACTGAAACTTACAAAAGAAAAAGATATTTATGCAAGATTAGAAATGATTTATACAAAAATAACTTCCTTAATAAAAGAATATCAACCTACTTCGTTTGCTATTGAAGCTCCATTTTTTGGAAAAAATGTTCAAAGTATGCTAAAGTTAGGTAGGGCACAAGGAGTGGCAATTGCAGCAGCTATGCAAGCAAAATTAAATGTTACGGAATACGCTCCAAAAAAAATAAAACAATCGGTAACAGGTAATGGTAATGCAGATAAAGAACAGGTTTGGAAGATGTTACAAACAATTTTACAGCTAACCGATAAACCACAATACTTTGACGCAACCGATGCTTTATCAGTTGCACTTTGCCATTTCTACCAAAGCAATAACGTACTTAGCACTGTTGGCAAACCCATGAAAGGATGGGAAGATTATATAGCAAAGAATCCGTCAAAAATTAAAAAATAAGCATATTTAATTTAATTAGCTAATGAGCTAATTATTAATTGCTGCACTTTCATCAATTCATCAGCACTGAGTTTAAGTTTAGGTCTACTAAAATTTAAATCATCTGCACTATTAATTGGAACAAGGTGCAAATGCGCATGTGGAACTTCAAGCCCAATAACACTTAACCCACAACGATTACAAGGAAATGCTTTTTCAATTGCTTTTGCAATAGGTTGAGCAAAAACTAAAATTTGGGATAAATAATTCTTTTCCAAATCAAAAAAGCAATCTGTTTCAATTTTAGGAACAACCAATACATGACCTTTTACTAAAGGAAAAATATCTAGGAAAGCATAGAATAATTCATTCTCTGCAATTTTATATGAAGGAATTTCACCAGTAATTATTTTTGAGAAAATGGTCATAATACTAAACAGTAATTTTCTCTACTTTTAACTTAAGCGTACCTGCAGGAATTTGCACTTCGGCAATTTCGCCAACTACCTTGCCCATTAATCCTTTACCTATTGGAGAACCAGCAGAAATTTTCATCAATTTTAAATCAGCTTCTTTTTCACCTACAATTTGGTAAGTTACCGTTTTTTTAGTTGCGATATTGGTGATGGTAACTTTTGTTAAAATGGTAACTTTACTAGTATCAATAGTTGTTGTATCTAAAATTTTAGAATTGGCAATTGCTCCTTCTAATTGTTTAATTTTTGCCTCAAGCATTCCTTGAGCTTCTTTGGCAGAATCGTATTCAGCATTTTCTTTTAAATCTCCTTTTTCTCTTGCTTCACCAATAGCTTTTGAAGCTGCAGGACGGTCAATCGACTTCATACGGTGTAACTCTTCGCGCATTTTTTCGAAGGTCTCCTGCGTAACATATATGTTGTTTTCACTCATAAAATGGCTTTAACATTGGTAAAAAAAATACAACGCCACATTTTATTGAAGCGTTGCATATACACAAATTTACAAAAATCAATTTACAAAACCATATTATATTCCTAATTTTTTAACCAAAACAGCTGCCATACGCTCTAATGCTTCGTGGCTATAGCCTGCAATATGGGGAGTAATTAACACTTGAGGGTTTATTGTTAATTGATCTAGCTGTTGCCGTTCTTCGTTAGAATATGAATCAATTTTTTCATTTTCTAAAACATCTAACCCTGCACCTCTAATCTGTTTGTTTTTGAGGGCATTGATTAGTGCAGCAGTTTCCATTACTTTTCCCCTACATGTATTTAAAATGAAAGGGGCTTTGACTAACTGGCTAAAAAATGAATCGTTTGCAAAATGAAATGTTTCTTCGGATAATGGTAAATGAAAGCTTATTACTTCCGCATTTTGGGCTATTTCTCTCAAACTTGCTTCCTGCACGTTTCTAGTTGTAAAACCAGTTTTATATTTGTCATACGCCAAAATAGTTGTGTCAAATGAACTAAGAAGTTTAGCAAAAGCAGCTCCTGTATTTCCATAACCAATAATGCCAACTATTTTACCGGATAATTCATCTCCCCTATTTGCATCTCTATTCCAAATTCCCTGTTTCACTTCTTCATAGCTCCTACTTATTCGGCTCATCAGATTTAATAAGAGCCCGAGTGCATGTTCAGCTACTGCATTTCTATTCCCTTCCGGACTACTAACGCACCTGACTCCTTTACTCTCAGCATATTTTACATTGATTTTTTCCATTCCACTTCCTAATCTACCAATCCATTTTAATTTCACTCCAGCATCAATTATTTGTTGATCAATTTTTAGCCGAGTTGTAACAATCAAACCAACAACATCATCAATTATTTCTAATAACTCATCATAAGTTATTGTTGGCTCGTTTATAACCTGATATCCTTTATTAATAAGGTATTCATGTAATAAAGGATGTGCTTTGGCTGTAATTACTACTTTTTTTTTCATTGTTTATTTAACCCTAAATACTAACTTATAATTAATAATTCCTATCTCTTAATTCCTATCTCTTAATTCCTATTACCCATCCTAAAAGTTAGTGCAGCAAAGTCTTCTACCGTTAATTGCTCTGCACGCTTTGTAAATATTTCTTCCTTTAATACCGAAGATTCAAAAAAAGGTTTCATCGGATTGCGCAACATTTTTCTTCTTTGCCCAAATGCTGTTTTCACTAAAGTAAAAAATGCTCGTTCCGATTTCATACTTACGAAAGTTTGTTTTCTGCGTAAACGAATTACGCCACTTATTACTTTTGGTGGTGGATTAAAACTTGTTGGAGCTACGTCAAATAAATACTCAACTTCAAAAAAAGCTTGCACCAAAACACTTAATATTCCATATACTTTGGTATTGGGTTTTGATACAATTCTTTGGGCAACTTCTTTTTGAAACATGCCAATCATCACCGGAATATTTTCTTTCCATTCTAATAATCTAAAAACAATTTGAGTAGAAATATTATAAGGAAAATTACCCAATAAAGTAAAAGTCCCCTCAAATGGCAGTGGAATTTCTAATATACTGCCGATGATAATTTTGTTGATTAAAATGGGGTATTTCTGTTGTAAGAAGGCTACTTTTTCCTCATCTAATTCCACTGCTTTAAAGTGAACATTCTTTAATGGAATTAAGTGTTTGGTTAGTGCACCTCCACCCGGACCAACTTCGAGCAATTGCTCAAAAGCATCTTGATTGAGGGCTTCTACAATTTTCGTACAAACTGTTTCATCTGTGAGGAAATGTTGACCCAGCGATTTTTTGAGCGTATATTGCATTACTGCAAAAATAGTATTTTAGCACCCTAAATAATGGCTCATGAGTAATGAATTGCAAAAACCAGTAATTGGCTTCAGTTGTGGAGATTTGAACGGCATCGGAATGGAAATAATTATTAAAACAATATCTGACCAGCGTTTATTGGATATGTGCACTCCCGTTGTATTTGCTAGCAATAAAACACTTAATTTTTATAGAAAAAGTTTACCAGAATCTAATTTTAATTATACCAGTATCAAAGAATTCAGTAAAATTAATCCTAAACAAGTTAATATTTTTAATGTTTGGGAAGAAGATGTAGTTATTACACCTGGGCAATTGAATGAAATTGGAGGAAAATATGCATTACTCTCCCTTCAGGAAGCTACAAAAGCTTTAAAAGAAGGGCATATTCATGGTTTAGTAACTGCCCCAATTCACAAAAAAAACATTCAATCTTCAACATTTAATTATAGTGGACATACCCCCTATTTAAAAGCATTTTTTGGTGTGAGTGATGTAGTAATGTTATTAGTTGCAGAAAATATGCGAGTTGGATTAGTAACAGAACATGTAACCATTGAAGATGTGACCAAACATATAACCCGCGAAAATATTTTAAGTAAACTAAAAATTATAAATAGCAGTCTTCAAAAAGATTTTGGAATTAATACACCAAAAATAGCAGTATTAGGATTAAACCCTCATGCCGGAGACGAAGGATTAATTGGTAAGCAAGAAGAGGAAATTATTAAACCTGCTATTAAAGATGCAAGAAATAATATGTTGGTATTTGGTCCATTTAGCGCAGATGCATTTTTTGCTAGAGGTCAACACTTACAATTTGATGCTGTTCTTGCTATGTACCATGATCAGGGTTTAATACCATTTAAATCTTTGGCATTTGGCGAAGGGGTAAATTACACAGCAGGATTGCAAGCAGTAAGAACAAGTCCAGACCACGGAACTGCATTTGATATTGCTGGCAAAGGAATAGCCGACCATAGTTCATTTATGGCAGCAACATTTGAGTGCCTTGAAATTATTGGCAAAAGATTTGGATATGCAGATATGCATAAGAATCCATTGAAAAAAATGAGTGCACGGATGATAGCAAATGCAGTGGATGAACGAATTGAAGAAAATGAAGGATAAATAATTATGATCCAAATTGAAAATAAATATTTAAGTATTAGCGTAAATTCAAAAGGAGCAGAGTTGCAAAGCATTTATAGTAAAGACACTAATTTAGAATATTTGTGGAGTGGTGATCCTGAATTTTGGGGGAAGAAAAGTCCTGTTTTATTTCCTATAGTAGGTGCATTAAAAAACAATAGTTACCAATACAATGGAGCTACTTTTGAGTTAGGGAGACATGGCTTTGCAAGAGATATGGAATTCCAATTAACTTCCAACTTAAAGGAAAGTATAAGCTTTACGTTGCATGCCAATGAAGAAACTCAAAAGGCATATCCATTTCTTTTTAGTTTTACAATTACATACACAATCAACAGGAATAAGCTAAGTTGTACTTATCAAATTACTAATGTTGATTTAAAACCAATGTTTTTTTCAGTAGGTGCACATCCAGCTTTTAAAGTGCCGTTAGAAAAAGGTTTATCATTTGAAGATTATCAGTTAGTATTTGAAACTAGTGAAACGGCACCGCAATGGCCATTAACTGCTGAAGGATTAATAAAACGAGAACCCATTAATTTTTTTAAAGATAATAACAAGATTGATTTAAATAAAAATCTGTTTTTGGGTGATGCATTGGTTTTTAAGGAACTACAATCTACTTCTATTTCATTATTTACTAATCAGTCGAAACACGGTTTTAAGTTTGAATTTAATAAGTTCCCTTACATGGGAATTTGGAGCGCAAAAAATGCCGATTTCGTATGTATTGAGCCGTGGTGCGGTATTGCAGATAATGAAGATAGTAGTGGTGATATCAAACAAAAAGAAGGAATTAATCTATTAGTTTCTGGTGAATTAATGAGTAGAACTTGGAGTATAGAAGTGTATTAATTACTACTTAAAAACTGCATCAGGTATACCTTTATTAATCTCATATGAACTATAACTAATTTCAACACGTCCTTTTTTACCTTTTAGTTTGTCTTTTGTAGCTTTATCAGTTTCATCGAATTCTAATGTTATTCCTTTTGGTAGTTTGTAGTCTTTTGCATTAAAGTTAAAAAACACTTTATCGGGCAACCCAAATGAAGCATATTTTCCATAGACCATTTCCATTTCATAAGTTCCATTTTCTCGAGTTGAGGTAATTGACTTAACTATAAGCAAATTTGTTTCATCAATAAAAAGGGTAGAAAGCACGATATCATTATTATCTGTTGTGGGTAAAAGTTTTACCATTCTTGTTTTTACTTTTCTTATTTCTACCGATCCTCCATCAATAGCCACAAAGCCATCAGCAACAATCATATTCCCAATATTTATACTAATTCCACCTTTGGGTAATACAGAAATACCACCATTTCGTTGTAGTTTAAATTTATTAGGTTTTTTATAAAAAACCTTTACGTTACCGATTGGAGCTTTAATAAAAGCTACATCAGTTTTCATTTTCCCTTCAGCGGAATAATCATTTACAATATCAAGTTTTGCCTTCACTTTAGCTACTAAAATATTTACATCTTGTGCAGCAGCTGAAAGGCTAGTAATTAATATTAATCCGAATATTACAAACCTTTTTTTAAAATAGAAACTCATTATTTATATTAATTTATTTACAGTTGCAGTACCTAAATTCCCAATGCCTATTGCCTAATACCCAATACTTTTAACTCAAAATATCCTTTTTCCTAAACAGTAATATTGCGCTTCCGGCAAAACCTACAATATGCACTATCAGCACCAATGCAGACTTAATGATTTTTTCTGGATATTGTATGCTTCCTACAATAGCTTCGTTGGCATCATTTACTTTAAAGTCGAAAAATTCTTTCCAAGTGATCATGTGTGTTGTGAATAAATATGGTTTAATGACATTGAAAATAGGGATATTCATAGTACTTAAAATAGTGAATACAATAATAACA
>JAYTXG010000168.1:0-20167 GCA_043743375.1 Sphingobacteriia bacterium | reverse complement strand
AAACTGCGGAAGAATATTAGTAGATACACTTTTAAATGATACAGTAGAAGCAAAATAGAATTCCTAAAAAAATACAATAAAGAAAAGGGTGTTCAAATGAATACCCTTTCTTATTTTCGGGAATCAATGAAATCACTAATAATAATATGCTCATTATTTCTCACACAATTTTGTGCTAACGCACAGAAGATTTTTGAATTTAATGCTACCTGTGTTCAGTCATACCAAGAAATAACCAAACTAAAAATAAAATCTGGCAAACAAATAGCCGAAAAAGCTAAACAGGAAAATAAAGAAAATTTAATACCACTGTTGCTCGAAAGTTACGGCGATTTCTATACACTTTTTTTTAATGAGAACCCAGAAGAATATGAACTGCTTTACCCAAAATTTCAAGAACGAATAAATGAACTTTTAGAGGGACCAAAATCTTCTCCATTTTATTTGTATTCGCAAGCCATAATAAGAATACAAAGAGCAGGCATTTCAGTGAAATTTGGACATCTTTGGGAAGCTGGGTGGGATTTTAGAAAAGCCTACCAATTATTAAAGGAAAATAAGAAGCAGTTCCCGAATTTCTCCCCAAATGAGCTGATGTACGGGGCACTTGAATCAGTAATATCTACTGTACCAAAAGGATATAAATGGATTTCAAATATACTTGGTATGAAAGGATCAATATCCGAAGGAATGCAAAAAGTAAAAAATTACGCTAATAGTAATGACCCTTGGGCCAAATTATTTTTTAATGACGCAGCATTTATTTATCCCTATTTATTATTCTTTATTGAAAATAAAAAAGAACAAGCATTAAATTTTGTTCAGCAAAAAAAGTTAGATCTTGTAAATAACCATTTGAATGCCTATATGGCTGCTAACTTAGCATTAAATAACAAAGAAGTTGAACGCTCAAAATCAATCATTCAAAATAGGAATTTATCAGAAGACTATCTTAAATTAAGTGTGTGGGATTTTCAAATGGGTTATGCCCAATTATATCATTTAGATTATATTGAATCAATACATTATTTCGAATCCTTTATACAAAATTTTAAGGGAAAATTTTATGTAAAAGATGTATATCAAAAATTAAGCTGGTGCTATTACTTACAAGGAAATATAAAACTTGCAGAAGATGCCCAAAAAAAAATTTTAAGTAAAGGATCAACAGAAGCTGATGCAGATAAAAAAGCATTGAAAGATGCAAAAGCAAATTATTGGCCCAATCAGTTATTATTAAAAGCGCGTTTATTAAATGATGGGGGCTATCATAATGATGCATATAAATTGTTAGCAGGTAAATCAGAAGATGATTTTGTAAAAGAAGAAGAAAAACTAGAATTTGCCTATAGATCTGCAAGAATTTATGACGATTTAGGGAAGAAAGATGATGCCATACGCAATTATTTAATTGCCATCAAAATGGGCATCAATAGAAAGGAATATTTTGCAGCGAGAGCCGCATTACAAATTGCACAGATATATGAAGCCAGGGGACAAATAAATTTAGCAATTGACTATTATCAAAAATGCCTGAATATGAGCGACCATGAATTTAAAGATTCATTGGATCAAAAAGCAAAATCTGGTATAGCAAGATGCAAGGGAGAATGATAACTAGATTCTCTGCTTTTTTTATGATAAAGCTTTATTATCTTGCATAGCAAAGATTGTTAAAATTAAAAAACGGTTTTGATACGAAAACTCATCATACAGAATTATGCAATTATTAATGAAATCAGTATTGATTTTTCTAATAAGCTAAATATTATTACGGGTGAGACTGGTGCTGGTAAAAGTATTTTAATGGGTGCGTTGAGTTTAATATTGGGAGAAAGAGCTGATAATTCGGCTTTGGCAAATAACAATAAAAAGTGTTTTATAGAAGGTTGTTTTTCAACAGATAATAAAATTGAAGTTGCCCAGTTTTTTCAGCAAAATGAATTAGATTTTGAAGAAGAACTTGTTTTAAGAAGAGAAATAGCCCCCAATGGAAAATCAAGGGCTTTTATAAATGATACTCCTGCAACATTATTACAATTAAAACAATTAGCTAGCTTATTGGTAAACCTTCACCAGCAATTTGATACTTTAGAATTAGGAGATGCTGATTTTCAAAGACAAGTAATAGATGCCCTTGCTGGCAACGATTTACCTATTCAACAATATCAAATAAAATATATAAAATGGCTACAGTTAGCCAACTTACTAAAGAATTTAAAAGGTCAGAAAGTAAGTTTTGTAAAAGAATCTGATTATCACCATTTTTTATTAAATGAAATAAATGAATTAGGTCTTAAAGAAAATGAACTTGAAGAACTTGATGTAGAATTAAAAATGCTTAGTAATGCAGAAAGTATTAAAGAAGGGCTTGCAAAAGTATATAGTGCTTTAAATGATGCTGATCAACCAATTGTATCACAATTAAAACAATTAAATAATCAATTAACTGGATTGCTACCCATTCTTAAAGAACTAGCTGGCCTATCTGAAAGAATGAAAACAGCACAAGTTGAACTACTAGATATTGCAGATGAAATTGAACGAATTAATAGCAATGTACATTACGACGAAAAAAGAATTGAATGGATCAACCAAAGGCTTAATGATGGGTATAAGCTAATTAAAAAACATGCAGTAAAAACTACATCAGATTTAATATCCATAAAACTGGGTTTAACAGATAAATTAAAAAATGTACTACAAATAGATGATACGATAATTGAAAAAGAGAAAGAATTTATTGCATTACAAAAGCTGCTTGAAATTGAAGCTATTTCAATTAGCAAAGCAAGAAAAAATATTATACAAGGATTCGAAAAAAAAGTAAATATTTTATTAAAGCAAGTTGGTATGCCTAATGCCAAGATACAAGTTAATCTTCGTTCTGTTAACTTGTATGAATATGGTATTGATCAAATAGAATTACTTTTTGATGCCAATAATAACAACAAATTTGAACCAATTAGAAAAGTTATTAGCGGAGGTGAATTAAGTCGCTTAATGTTATGCATTAAATCATTGGTTGCAGAATCTATTGATCTTCCAACCTTAATTTTTGATGAAATAGATACCGGAATTTCTGGTGAAGCAGCAAAACAAGTTGCACTAATTATGCAGAAAATGTCGGAAAGCCGTCAAATTATTTGTATCACTCACCAACCGCAAATAGCTAGTAAAGCTGACACTCATTTTTATGTTTACAAAGAAAATAAGAACAATCAAATTACAACAACCATAAGAGTTTTAGAAAAAAATGAACGTATAACGGCAATTGCTCAAATGCTTAGTGGCGAAAAGCCAACTGCTGCTGCAATTGAAAACGCTAAGGAAATGATGAATTAATTAATCCGTATCTTCGAAAAATACAATTCATTATAATCAAGTATATTATATGGCTTATAATTTATTAAAAGGAAAAAGAGGAATTATTACTGGCGCTTTAGATGAGAATTCTATTGCATGGAAAGTAGCAGAAAAAGCACATGAAGAAGGTGCCATTTTTGTTTTAACCAATGCCCCCATTGCAATGCGCATGGGTGAAATTAATAAACTAGCAGAAAAAACAGGATCTGCCATCATTCCAGCAGATGCTACCAATGTAGAGGAACTAACTACACTTTTTACTCAGTCTCAAGAAATTCTTGGAGGAAAATTAGACTTTGTTTTACACTCAATAGGTATGAGTGTAAACATTCGCAAAAAGATTCCCTATACAGAATCCAACTACGATTATTTCATGAAAGGAATTGACGTATCGGCAATGTCATTTCATAAGATGTTGGCAGTTGCAAAAAAGCTCGATGCAATTAATGAATGGGGAAGTGTTGTTGCTTTAACTTATATGGCCGCTCAAAGAACATTTCCTTTCTACACAGATATGGCAGATATTAAAGCAATGTTAGAATCAATAGCAAGAAGCTTTGGCTATCAGTATGGCTTGGATAAGAAAGTGCGAATTAATACCGTTTCTCAATCTCCCACAAAAACAACCGCGGGCACTGGCATAAAAGGATTCGGCGATTTTTATGATTTTGCCAATGCAGTTGCCCCTTTAGGAAATGCAACAGCAGAAGATTGTGCTAATTATTGTGTTACTTTGTTTTCTGACTTAACAAGAATGGTTACTATGCAAAATTTGTTTCATGATGGGGGTTACTCTACTACGGGTGTAAGTAATGAAGTGATGGAAAAATTAGGAATTGCAAATCAATAAATAATAGATTATGATTTCGAATGATATTATTGGATACATCGGCGCTTTTTTAAGCGCAATTACCTTTATTCCTCAAGTATGGCAAGCATGGAAAACCAAGAGTGTAGGCGACTTGAGTATTTGGATGATTTTGATTGTTGTAACGAGCACTATTGTATGGCTAGTTTATGCATTTAATGCCAATAGTGGACCTGTAATTGCGGCTAATACAGTTGTGTTATTACTTGCACTTTTTCTGCTTTATTTTAAGCTTACTTTTAAACTTAATAAATAATTATTTAATGAAGATGAATAACTAATATTCATCTTCATTAAACATAAAGTCTTCTTGACTCGGATAATCGGGCCAAATATCTTCTATACTTTCATAAATTTCACCTTCGTCATCTAATTCTTGGAGATTTTCTACAACTTCTAAAGGAGCTCCACTTCTTATAGAATAATCGATAAGCTCATCTTTGCTAGCTGGCCAAGGAGCTTCTTCTAAATAACTTGCTAATTCTAAAGTCCAAAACATAGGTTCCGATTATTTTTGCAAAAGTAACCGTATAAATGGTATTACCAAATCTGAGTTTATCCCACTATATAAAGAAATGTTTAAAAATTGTTGATTTAGCACTGCGTTTTGTAGGTTTGTAACTATAATTCAAGCTAATAGATGCTTAAAGCAGAAAAAATAACTCGAAAATTTGGAGATGTTGAGGTACTGAAAGGCGTTGATTTAACAATTAATTCAGGTGAAATTGTAAGCATAGTGGGTACATCAGGGGCAGGCAAAAGTACTTTGCTTCATATTTTAGGAACGTTAGATCAACCAGATAGCGGGTCAATATGGATTAATAATCAGGAAGTGAACAGGCTTCCTGCAAAAAAATTAGCATCATTCCGAAATAAACATATTGGATTTATTTTCCAGTTTCATCATTTACTTCCAGAATTTGATGCATTAGAAAATGTTTCTATACCAGGATGGATAGCTGGAAAAAATAAATCTATAGTAAGAGAGCGAGCAAAATTTTTATTAACCACACTTGGCTTATCAGACAGAATATACCATAAGCCGCAAGAATTATCTGGTGGTGAGCAGCAGAGAGTTGCAGTTGCAAGAGCACTTATTAATGAACCATCCATTGTTTTTGCAGATGAGCCTACTGGTAACTTAGATAGCAAAAACGCTAATGAGTTGCATCATCTTTTTGTTCAATTAAATAAAGATACTGGCACTTCTTTTTTAATTGTAACTCACAACGAAAATCTTGCTGCACTTAGTGGAAGAATATTACAAATGAAAGACGGTATAATGATATAACTATTTAAACGCGTGGCTTCCAAGGAATTTCAGGAACAGATAATTGGTAACTAAAATACCTCGACAAAACAAATAGGTAATCACTTAATCTATTTAAATATTTAATTACCAAAGGTTCTACAAATATTTCATGCTCTTGCATATTTACACAACAACGTTCAGCTCTCCTACATACACATCGGGCAATATGAGTTTGAGAAACAGCTAAATGGCCCCCAGGCAAAACAAAAAATTTCATTGGAGGTAACACATCATTCATCTGATCAATTTCATGCTCTAATAAAGTAATATCCGACTCCTTTAAATCAGGAATTTTCATTAATGGCTCTTTATCAGGGTCGCAAGCTAACGATGAGCCAACAGTAAATAAACGATCTTGAATTTCTTTTAAAATTATTTTAGAATTATTATCTGCTGCGTAATCTCCTACCGCTCCAATCCATGAGTTTAGTTCATCCACTGTTCCATAGGTATCTATTCTGATATGACTTTTAGGTACTTTGGTTCCTCCAATTAGTGAGGTTTTACCCAAGTCGCCCGTTTTGGTATAAATTTTCATTGCGATTAATGCTTTTTATAATGTTCCTTGGTTTTATCTGTTTCAATTATCCCATCTCGCAATCGAACTATTCTATGCGCATAAGAGGCAATATCTTCTTCATGTGTAACTAAAATAACCGTATTACCTGCTTCTTGAATTTTGCCAAATATTTGCATTACTTCAACAGATGTTTTAGAATCGAGATTACCAGTAGGTTCATCTGCCAATAAAATGGAAGGATTATTTACTAAAGCCCGGGCAATAGCAACACGTTGAATTTGGCCCCCACTTAATTCATTGGATTTATGGTGACTTCTATCCGCCAATCCTACTTTTTTTAAGGCTTCCATAGATCTTTCGATTCTTTCTTTTTTAGAAACGCCTGCGTAAATTAATGGTAAGGCTACATTCTCTGCAGCTGTTAAACGAGGAAGTAAGTTAAATTGTTGAAAAACAAATCCGATTTCTGTATTTCTTACTTCAGCAAGGTCGTCATCGAGCATCTTACTTACATCTTTTCCGTTTAATACATACTTTCCACCAGTGGGCGAATCGAGGCATCCTAAGATATTCATTAGCGTACTTTTTCCGCTACCAGAAGGGCCCATTAAAGCAACATATTCATTTCTCAAAATATCCAATGAAATACCTTTTAAAACTGGTACTGCTTGGGATCCCATGAAGTAACTTTTTTCAATTTCTTCCAAATGAATTACTGATTCATTCAACTCCATACAATTCAATTTATTTTTTTATAACAGTTGGAACTTTAATATAAACATTATCCTTTGTTGGAGAATTAGTTAAGGCTTCTGGTCTAGTTGTAGATCCTTTTATTTCATCTTCTCTCCAAACATTTTGCATATCGCTCATAAAGATTAGAGGCGCTATCCCTTCGGTATTAACTTCTTGTAATTTTTTGATAAAACCTACCATTCGGGTAAGATCATGCTGAATACCTTCTTTCTTGTTCATATCAAATTCAAGACGAGAAAGATGTGCGAGATGATCAATCATTTTGAGCGTGATATCCATAATCAACAAATTTAAATGAAAGAAGAGAAGATTATGGGCTTAAATTTTAAAAGGCAATAATCTAAAAGCAGCGGTTATAATACATTTTGTACAATAAAATGAGTTGATTAAAAGTTTATCTGATAGAAGAAGTAAGTAATTTGATCAATTAATTGTTAAAAATGACTGATTATTATAACCCATGGCTATATGTTGGCATGATGTGAGCAACAAAATCATGTTTACATTGTTGTTTATATAAATTGCAAATACAAAATCCCCCGATTATGTTAATTTATGCTCTTTTGGCTGTTTATCTGATTTGTTTGTTCCTAGCATATAAAGGTGCAGCAATACCCGAAGAATAAGCCTATCAAACCCAAACAACACTGATACCAAATTTTTCGATGTAAAAGTTTGGTATTTTTTTAGGTGATTATCCTATCTTCGAACATAATAGTTGCATAACTAACTATTTTATACAAAAAATTATAAAGCATGAAACGTTCTATTAAAAAAGTTGCCGTTTTAGGTAGTGGGGTAATGGGTTCAAGAATAGCTTGCCATTTTGCGGGAATTGGATTACCAGTACTTTTATTAGACATGGTGCCATCAACTGCAACAGAAAGTACTAAACCAGCAGAAAGAAATAAACTGGTTAATGATGCCCTACAAGCTGCTATTAAAAGTAACCCATCGCCTGTTTATACCAAATCGGCCATTGCTAAAATTAAGACTGGAAACTTCGATGACAATATGAAAGATATTGCGAGTTGTGATTGGATAATTGAAGTGGTAGTGGAGCGACTAGATATTAAAAAAATAATCTACGAAAAAGTAGAAATGCATAGAACTCCTGGTACTTTAATTACTTCAAATACTTCGGGAATACCAATACATTTAATGGCAGAAGGTAGGTCGGAAGATTTTAAACAACATTTTTGTGGAACACATTTCTTTAATCCGCCAAGGTATCTTAAACTTTTAGAAATTATTCCAACTCCATATACTTCACAAGAAGTAATTGATTTTCTACTGCTTTATGGAGATTTACATTTAGGCAAAACAACTGTTTTGTGTAAAGACACACCTGCATTTATAGCCAATAGAATAGGGGTTTTCAGCATCATGAGCATTTTTCATATAATGGATCAACAAAAGTTATCAATTGATGAAGTTGATGCATTAACAGGACCAATTATAGGTCGGCCAAAATCGGCAACATTTAGAACAGCAGATGTTGTAGGAATAGATACTTTGGTAAAAGTAGCAAAAGGAGTTGCCGATAATTGTTTGAATGATGAATCAAAAAATATATTTACTATTCCTGCATGGTTAGAAAAAATAGTTGCTAATAATTGGTTGGGGGATAAAACCGGACAAGGATTTTTTAAGAAAACAAAATCGGCTGCAGGCAAAGAAATATTAACCTTAAATTTAAGTACCATGGAATATGGTACTAGAAACAAATTAAAATTTGCAAGTTTAGAAGCAGCAAAACCAGTTGAAGACCTTAAGGAGCGGATTAAAATGTTGAGTGCTGCACAAGACAAAGCGGGCAATTTTTACAGGGCATTCCACTATTCTTTATTTGCATATATTTCGTACCGTATTCCAGAAATTAGTGATGAAATTTACAGACTAGATGATGCAATGATGGCAGGGTTTGGTTGGGAAATTGGTGCCTTTGAAAGTTGGGATACATTGGGAGTTGTAAAAACAGTAGAAGCCATGAAGGCTGCTGGTATTGAAGTAGCGCCATGGATTAATGAAATGATTGCTGGTGGAACAACTAGTTTTTACAAAGTAGAAAATGGCAAAAGAATGTATTATGATGTTGCCACTAAATTATATCGAGTTATTCCTGGTGGCGAATCATTTCTTATACTAAAAAATCACAGCGATCAGTTGGTTTGGAAAAACAGTGCTTGCAAAATGTATGATATTGGCGATGGGGTTGCAGGTTTTGAATGGAGTACAAAAATGAATAGTATTGGAGGTGAGGTATTAGAGGGTTTAAATAAAGCAATAACAATTACAGAAGATAAATTTAAAGGATTGGTAATTGCAAATGATGGTCCAAATTTTAGTGCAGGCGCTAATGTAGGAATGATATTTATGTTAGCCATAGAACAAGAATATGATGAATTAGATATGGCCATTAGAATGTTTCAAAATAGTATGATGCGTTTGAGATACTCATCAATACCGGTTGTTACAGCACCACACGGCCTTGCATTAGGAGGTGGATGTGAAATGAATTTACATGCAGATAAAGTTTGTGCTGCAGCAGAAACATATATTGGTTTAGTAGAGTTAGGAGTAGGATTAATTCCTGGTGGTGGAGGTACAAAAGAGTTTGCATTGCGTGCAGGAGATGAATTGCATGATGATGAACCAGAGACGAACACTTTAAAGAAAAGATTTTTTGCAATAGCTACTGCGAAAGTAGCTACATCGGCACAAGAGGCTTATGATTTAGGCGTATTAAGAACTGGTACAGATGAAGTGATTATGAATGTTGGAAGAAGAATTGCCGAAGCAAAGAAGAGTGTGTTAGCGTTAGATGAACAAGGCTACAATATGCCAACCCCAAGAAATAATGTTAAGGTACTAGGAAGAGCAGGCTTAGGAGCAATGTTAGCTGGTATTAATGGCATGTGGCGCGGGCAGTATGCAACCGACCACGATGCTCTTGTTGCTCGTAAATTAGCTTATGTAATGTGTGGCGGTGATTTAAGTGAACAGAGCTTAGTAAGCGAACAATATTTACTAGACCTCGAAAGAGAAGCATTTTTAAGTCTTTGTGGAGAAAAGAAAACCCTCGAAAGAATTCAGGGTGTATTAAAGAGTGGAAAGCCAGTTAGAAATTAACGGATACTATATATGATCCAGTTTTCGGTTTCAAAAACCCTAATAGCATTTAATCCAATTCGCCCTTTTATCTCCGCAATATTATAGGCATTTAAAACTGTGTAATTGTGCAAGCGATTATTCTTTTTTGCAATACAAATATAGTGTGCAGCTAATGCGGGGTTTTCAATAACAGTAACAAAGCTTTTTTGCAATGGTAGAATTAACCCTTTTAAATTAGGGAGGTGGGCCATTATTCCATAGGCTGCGGCATCATCTATCAATAATGGTCTTTGTGGAGATGCAATGCTAGTAATATATTCAGCCATTTCCTCCATCTCGGTATTTTTTCTGGGTGCAAACCAATTTCGATCTGATTTTACCAATGAATAAAATTGTTGCTCTTCATAATCATTTGTTTCGGCAAAATAATAGATACCAGTAGCAATACTCAATACAGCAGTTCCAATAACTAAGAAAGAAGTAGTTTTATCTCCAAACTTGTTATATCCAAAAAATAACAAACCAGCAACTCCTATTACATGAATAATAATATAATACTCAGTAGTGAAATAAATCCTAGTGTCGATTAATATTATTGAGAAGAAAAATAATGGAGTAAGCAATGTAAATAGCTCGTATAATTTTCCTTTAAAAAGCACTAAAGCGAGAATAAATAATGGGGCAAGTGAAATAGCAAATACTTGAAAAATGATTTCAGTTTGTTTTGCAACATTTGATCCCGTAGACAGTTCAGTAATTGTAGATAATGGAGAGCTTCCTGTTACCCGCCAGTTTGCGTATTGGCTAGATAAAAAATAAGTGGCATTGCCAGCGTGTGCAGCATTTAATGTGGTAAATAAATACGCTGCGGACAAAGGCAAAAGAAACAAAATAAGGTATAAGGAAACTGTTCTATTGGCTAATTTTCTTCTTAATGAACGAATATTAAGGGCTTGATAATACTGATAAATTGCTGGTTCATCTTTAGACACTTTAATTCCATCAATTGAAATAAGGGCTATAAAAGGAAAAAATGAAATCAGCATCCAAATAAAATTAATTTCGGTAAAAACCAAACAGGTAAGAAATATGCTAGCTAATGATAAATAATAAGTTGTTTGTGTTTTATAGTAATGAAATAAACTTCTGAAAAGCATATATACAAAGAGCATAATAGCAGCAATATTTCTTCCGCTTATGGCTGCAAATATAAATTGTGGCTGCAACACAAATAAAAGTACAACAGCAATTAAGGCTGGTTTAAATGATAGTTTAGATTCACTTAAATCAAATAAAATAAAGTAAAATAAAATTGCCATAAATACGATGGAAGAAGCAATTGGTGCAAATAGATATCCAAAAGGAGAAAAAATAATAGATGCTAAAAAAACTGTTGTTGGAAATGTAGTTCCAATAGTTATTAAGGTTATTTCTTTGAACTCAAATAAAACTTTTAGTTTTTCAGAATAAAATAAACTTTCGGTATGCTCAAACCCGTTTCTATGCATTATCCAAGAAACAATTACATAATACAACACCAACAAAAGTGCTACTATTTGTATTTTATTTTTATCATTATTCATTATGGATTACTTGCGTTTGCCGCAGACGCCGCGGAAGAGTGAGACATTTTAGTTAATCCGTGATTGGTTTTTTCCCAGTAAAATGGATTATAAATTAATTGCCATAATCCTTTATAAGCTGCAATAGAATGCATTAGCCAATAAATTGGGTTACACAACGCAAATAAAATTAATTCATAATACCTTCTTTTAAATACTGCCAACATATTTATATAAATCATCAAAGTATTACCTGCAACAAAATTAAAAATAGAAATATACAATACCCAATCGGGGAATAATATTTTAACTGATGTTAAATTAAAAATAAAATACAATAAAAAGAACAGCAACAATATAGGATAAATTAAAAAAGTAATTGGTGTTAGTCCAATAAAGAAATTGAATCCAAAAAACCCTCTCCACCCAATTTTTTGCACCAATCGAGCAGGGTTTCTCATGTGCACTAAAGTTGTTTGCATATATCCTTTAATCCATCGGGAGCGCTGGCGAATCCAGTTAAAAGGTTCATTATTGGCTTCTTCAAATGTGGTACTATTAACTACCCCAACTTTATATCTTTTTTCAAAAACCCGAACACCTAAATCGGCGTCTTCAGTTACATTAAATGGATCCCATCCACCTAATTCTAACAACTTTTCAAGTTTAAAATGGTTGGATGTTCCTCCAAGTGGAATGGGCACATCCAATGATTGTAACCCTGGTAACATATAATCAAACCAATAAGAATATTCTAGCGTAAACATACGGGTGAGCATATTCTCATTCTTATTGAAATAGTTTAATGCTCCTTGCAATACAACATAGTCTTTCGGCAATTTTCGGAATAAACAAACTACTTTTTTTAATTGATCAGAATCTGGAACATCTTCTGCATCATAAATTGTAAGGTATTTCCCTTTGCAGAAAAATAAACCATAATTACATGCTTTAGGCTTTGTTTTTGGTAGATGGTATGGAACAACAATCGTTTCGAAGTTTGCTGGAAAATCTAAATTTCTTACCGCATTCAATGTTTTATCATCATCTTCTTCAATCAACAATTTTACATCCAACTTGCCTCGAGGATAATCGAGGCTACGTAAATTCCAAATTAGTTTGCGAATAAGTTTATCCTCTTTATAAACTGGTAATAAAATGGTATAAACAGGTAAACTCGCATTCTCAATAGTTTTTACTTCATCTTTGCTTACAGCCTCATGAAGTTCGTATTGAGAGCCTTTTAAAGCAATGAAAAGTTTAAAAACAATAGCAAATAAAAAGAATCCACTAAAAAATAAATTAAAGAAAATAAAAGCATTAACAAAAAATAACGCTAATAAACAAAACGCAAGAGCAATAAAACCAAAAATGGCAATCAGTTGAGCATCGGTAAACGTAATGATACCAGAGCTCATTGGATCTTTTCTCATTAAACTAAAAACTGCTTCTTTTACATAATATTCGCCCCTAAGTTTATGCACCATCCAAGTAATATCCAAATCTGATGCAGCAACTAATTTAACTTTCACATTGAACTTAATTTCCAAAGAACCATGCAATTTTTCATCTAAAGGATCAGCTGCTGCAACAATTAAATCACCTACTGCATCAAGCCTCAAAGGCAAATAAAGAAATGAGTTGAGGTGCAACAAATCGCACTGTTCAACAAAACGTTCATCAATAGTTTCATTTCTCACATCAATCAAAGGATAACCTGCCCTTTCTAAAAAAGCTACATATTCCTTTCGGGTTAAAAACCCAAAATTCAAAGCAGTTTTTATATTAATGTAATCAAAGTCTGATGCAATTTGTTCAATCTGGTTTAGATTACCCGTTGTAAACGAGCCTACATTAATCATACTATTTAAGGCACAAATGGGCATAATCCAGGGTAATTTTAAATTAGATTAAAAGTTTTCCTGCGACTTCTTAACGCGTTTTCTCACAAATACAAATGCACCAATAAGTAATAATAATGCTGCACCTAAAATAAAATACCGATAATTATTCCAGAAAAGTGTTAAATAATTTTTGTCGCCTCTGTAAGAAACTACTCCGGAGTTTTCAGGCACCTTAAAGAAGAAATTACTTTTTCCTTTACTACTTGCAAAACAAACATTACTTTCAATAGCGGAATATTGGGATCCAAAACTTTTAATTACCCCTTCAAAAGCATCACTAACCAGTGTGTCTTGCATTGATGTAATTAACAATACAGTTGAAGCTTGGTACCTAAAAATTTGAGCAATACCACTATTCGAAAAATCGTTTAAAGAGAAAGTAGTCTGCCCGCTCATATTTTTATATACCTGAAAATCTTTTGCAAACTGAATTGGCATATCAGCAGAAAAATTCTTAATGACCGGATCATTGCGTTGTACTAAATATATTGCATTGTAATCTTTAAGTTCATCCGCAGTTACTTTATCAGTTGTAACGATTTCAGGAATATTAATATTAGTTGCTTGAACAGTTGAAGTATTTAATTGGAATATTAATTCACCCATTGAAGCGGTTAGATAAGGCATTATTGAAGGTGATACAACAAATTTTAATGCTTTTTTCTTGAACTCTCCCGGATAATTAAAGAAATTATAAAAGTCGTTATTTTTTTCTCCAGAAAAAACTAAATTAGACGTTTTTGTGTCGATAAAAGCATAGTAATTTGCAAATCCATCTCTACAAATATTTCCAGCAGGATGAAATCTATATTCAACTACTAAAGAGTTATTCTTTGTTAACAAATATGGTTTCAAATCAATGTCTGATGCAAAATCTGTTTTGTTGTGCAAATCCGCACTGTACACTAGATTATCATTTAAATACACATTTAAATATCCTCTATCTTCTTCTCTTAATAATGTGTACTTAGATTCTAAGTGGAAAGTTAATTTTTTAGGAATGGCATTGTAATCAGCCAATGAAAAAGCATAATTAGTTTTTAATGCGCCTACACCTTCCATTAGCTTAGGTGTTCCGCCCAAATCCTCCAAAGAAAATACTACTGGTAATGGGTTTGCCTTAAAATAATTTGGTGGGCCATTATCTATGATCATTCTATAAGAAAAAGAAGCATTTAATATCTTGTAATTGGTTAATGTGTTGATGGCTTTTTTATATCCTTCCGCATCTTTACCAGTAATTACCATTACAAAACGACTGTCGCCAAAGGGTTGTACACTATAAATACAACCTTGTCCGGCTTTTAATTCTGGTATAAAAGGTTTTAAATAATTGGGTAACTTATTGTAAACTCCTGTTACAATAGCATTATTCATGGTATCTGTTTCGGTATAGTTTCCAGTATATAGATCTCGTAAAATTTCTTTTTGCTTTAACAAAGAAAACAATACTCCTCCAGATAATAAATCATCTAAATCACTATTAATTGGTATTAAAATTCTGTTATACTGCAATAAAATTTCTCTTAGACTTTGTGTGTAAGTAAATTTCTCTTGTTTCTTAACTTCTAAATAACTAGAATTTCTTACAGTAACCCAAATTGCAGGATTATCTACATCCTTACAATATTCATCTAACATACACATTCTTGCATCTACCCTTAATTTTATAAACCTTCCATCTGGTTGAACAAATCGTTTGTTTAAATCTAGTGATATAGTCATGATAGAATCAATCCCATTGGAATTAACCCTAGCCGTGTATACCGGCTCATCCCTTAATGAAACAGTAATAGCAGAAAGGTCTTTATTAAGTACTTGCGAGGGCTTTAATTTAAGTACAAGCCTCATGTTATTAATATCATCATTCGGATTTAGTTTCAGGAAGAAACTGATTGCTCCAGCAATACCTCGGATAGATTCGTTTCGGTAACCCATGTCTTCCATCGTTCGGATATCGCTATCAGTACTTTGGGTAGTCTGACCAAAAATTCCAGATATAACTAGGGTAAACAGGGCCAATAATGATAATTTCGATTTCATAAAGTGGTATTTAAAGCTATGCAAGTTTGAATTTTATTTTAAAATAGTTTCCTACAGTCAGGTTACTTTCATAACTTAATAATCCTCCCATATCTACCGTTAATTTCTGAGCAACGGAAAAGCCCATTCCAGACTGTGTTACGGCATATTCGGATTTGTTGGGTGAATTTAATCTTCCAAAATATTCGTCCAACTTATCTAAACCTATAGGAGTACCCTTATTAATTACTTCAATAATACAATCCCCATCACTATCCGAGGCATGAATACTTATAACTGACCCTTTCTGTACAAACCTTATAACGTTAGAAAGTAGCTTAAATAATATATGTCGAAGAAATATTTTGTCGAGATCTACAATTATCTCAGAAGGAGATAAATGTACCTGAAGGGTAACTTGCTTTATACTGGCAGCATCTACTAATGCAATTGCCGCTTTTTCTACTTCAGGAATTATATCAAAGTGCTCAAATCGATATTCAATTTTGCCAGTATCGGCTTCTGCAGAATCTGATAGTTTTTGAGATAGATAATGCAATTTCTCATTACCCATGGTGATATAGCTCAATATTTCTTTTTGATCAGTTGTTAAATTACTGGATTTTCTATTAATTAAATCAATAGATATCTGGTTTGATCCAATGAAATTCTTTAGGTCGTGAATCATTATATTAAGTGTATTCTGGCGATAATCGCTCAACTCCTTCAATCTTCTATTGGCTTCTTCTATTAGATGATGTTGATCATTAATTTTTTCATTTTGCTCCAACATTCTTTTATTCGATTCTTCAATAATGAGGTTCTTCTCTATTTCCCTTTTAATAATTTGATATCTATTATAGGCAATTAAACAAGAAAATGCTGAAACTAAAAAATAAACCCCACCTCCACTAACAACCAAACTACTGTAACTATCTGTACGGTTATCAAGTGCATATAATAAAACAATAATAGTGTATGATATGGCACAATGCATTTGAGCATAAATAGGACGCCAAAAAACAGTGCTATTCAGCAAAAGCATAATTATTGTAGCCAATAAATAATAAGGTAAAGCGCTATTAATAATTACTAAGCCACATATTAGCGACATTACAACCACATTGGCTCCAACTACTAAATTTAGAATTAATTGATAATTCCATTTTTTTTGAGTGCCATACCTATAAAAAAAATAGGAAGTTATAAAAGTGATGGCTCGTAGTTCAAGCAAAAAAGTCCACCTTTCATTTAAGAATACCAAATCCAATAAGCAAAATAGTGGAAAAGAAAATAATAGTGTCCAAATTACTACGTTACCGTAATAAGCCCCCCGTTTATTCAATTCGGTAGTGAGCCTATCTCGGTCTATATTTACATAAGGAATCTTATGATAATCTATCATATATACAAATATGCAACACGTAATTGATTATTCGTTAAAATTAAATTTCACAAAAATCAAAAAGAACCTTTTTTTCACTAGTATATTCACATTTGTTAGTTTCTTTTTACCTGTTTTTGCAACAAATCAAATTGACATAAACAAAATCAAGAACGATTTAGGTAAAGGAGTAAATATTTCCTTATTAGAACAATATTGGATTCAGCCAGTAGAACTC
The DNA here is from genome assembly GCA_043743375.1 of Sphingobacteriia bacterium. Taxonomy (GTDB): domain Bacteria; phylum Bacteroidota; class Bacteroidia; order Chitinophagales; family Chitinophagaceae; genus Sediminibacterium. Next base: position 3,121 of record JAYTXG010000168.1, on the reverse strand, counting down.
TATAAAACCGATCTTGATCCAAAAATTAATGCGATAGCTAAGGCGGGTTTTAAAACAATTCGACTACCAGTTGCTTTTGACCATTACATGTCAGATTCCTATGCAGCAATTGATGTAGCGCTTATAAAAAAATTGCAACAGATTTATTTACAATGCACCAAATTAAATATAAAACTAATTGTAGTTTATCACTATGGCAAACTTAGTAACGAAAATATTTATTCTGAAAACGATCGAATCATTAGAATATGGAAACAAGTAATTAGCGCCATGAAAGCAAATACAACCAATAATTTATTTTTTGAATTATACAATGAACCAACCACTGATATGGATGTTTGGAAATCTTCGGTTACTACTTTAATTAGAGAGCTTAGAAAAGAAGACCCAGAGAGAATTTTTATAGTTGGTGGAGTAAATTATAATGGCTTTAATGAATTACTTCACATGGGTAAGCTTGATGTAGACGATGGTAAAATTTTGTACACATTTCATTTTTATGAGCCTTATATTTTTACGCATCAAGGGGCAGATTGGACGCCAGAAAAGACTTTCATCACTGGATTTCCCTATCCATACAAGGAGAGGAAAATGCCAAGACTTTATAATGCTCCTTCAGATTCACAATTGTACAAAGACTATTTTCGTTTTTCAAAAGAATCAACTTATAACTATTTATATGAGCGGATTAAATACATAAGTAACGAAGCTAAAAAGCTTAATTTACCGCTTATCTGCTCAGAAACGGGGGTAATCAAGTTTGCTGATAACAAATCAAAGTCTGCGTACCTTAAAGATATTACTACCATCATGGATGAGTTTGATATTCCAGTAATTCTTTGGGATTATGATGATAAGTTTTCAATTAAAAAAGGAAATAAAGTAATTAGATCGCTTAAACCATGGCTAAGAAAATAATACTCAAATTAAATTCAATATTATGGAAACTGTTTTGTCTTTAGATGGAATTAGTAAGTCTTACAAGACTATTAAGGCCTTAAAAAATGTTTCACTAACTATTCCAAGAGGGAGTGTATTTGGTATATTGGGTCCGAATGGAAGTGGTAAAACTACGCTGATGAGTATCGTATTAGATATTTTAAAAGCAGACACTGGAACTTTTAGTTGGTTTAACTTACCCAATCATTCATCGGAAAGAAAACGAATCGGTTCATTGCTAGAAACTCCTAATTTCTATCATTACTTATCGGCAGTTGATAATTTAAATATTACACAAGCTATTAGTGGAAGAGGCAATGCAGAAGACATTGATAAAGTGCTAGAAATTGTAAAACTTTCTGAAAGAAAAAAAAGTAAATTTAGCGCCTACAGTTTAGGAATGAAACAAAGACTAGCAATAGGTGCGGCTTTATTAGGCAACCCAGATGTATTGTTGTTAGACGAGCCAACAAATGGTTTAGATCCAGTTGGCATTGCCGAAATTAGAGAATTGATAAAATCATTAGCCCTAAAAGGCATTACCATTATTATTGCCAGCCATTTGTTAGACGAAGTAGAAAAAATTTGTAGTCATGTAGCTATTTTAAAGAGAGGAACTTTACTTACTTCAGGGTCTGTTAATGAAGTGCTCTCCAATGAAGATATTGTAGAAGTTGCCTCATCCAACATGGAACAATTAAAAAGTTGTATCGCATTAATGGGTGGATTTACATCAATCAAAGAAGAAAATGGTTTATTAAATATTCATTATCCAATTGGAACAGCTAATATGGAATATATTAATAGCTATTGTTTTAATCATGGTATTACGCTACAACTTTTATTGAGTAAAAAGAAAAGTCTTGAATCAAAATTTTTTGAATTAACCAACGATTAATCATTATTATGAGTAACTTATTAAAAATAGAATGGCTTAAAATAAAAAAATATCCTGCTTTCTGGTGGATGCTCATTATAGTTACTTTAACCTATCCAGGAATTAATTTGATGTTTTATAATATATACCTGCAAATAGCAAATGGAAAGGAAACAATTAATCAGGTAGTAAAAATGTTTCTTGGAAATCCATTCGCTTTTCCGGAATCATGGCACACAGTGGCTTATTTCTCTTCTTTTTTTATTTTACTTCCATCTATATTAGTAATCATGTTGGTTACCAATGAGTACAATTACAAAACACATCGGCAAAATATTATTGATGGCTGGAGTCGTTCAGAATTTATTACTAGTAAATTAATTGATGTATTGATTATTGCAGGAGTTGTAACGTTAATATATATAATAGTTGCAACAGGGTTCGGACTTTATGCCGATGATATGAGCTGGAATAGGTGGGCCGAACAATTAAAATATATTCCCTTATTTTTCTTACAAACATTTGCACAATTATCAATTGCTTTTATCTTAGGGTATTTAGTAAAAAAAGCCTTTATTGCTTTGGGCATTTTTTTATTTTATTTTTTGATTGTAGAAAATATAATAATTGGCTTTTTAAAATGGAAGAAACTTCCAGGAAGTAGATTTTTACCTTTTGAAATATCAGATAAAATAATTGTTTCACCTCCATTCATTGGTAATTTTGGGAAAGACCTTAAAGCAGGATATGAAGAAGCTATGAAACAAGTACCAGAGCATGTTGGGTTAACCATATTATTAACTTCAATTATTTGGTTAATTTGTTATAGGGTTCATAACAAAAGAGATATTACCTAAATAATTATTACGTTAATTCATTAAGTGCATCATTAATTGTAGGATAGCTAAAAGTGTATCCAGTATGAAGCATTTTTGATGCTGAAACATTTGTACTTTTTAATACTTCCACGCTCATTTCGCCTACTATTATTTGTAGCATAAATGCTGGTATATGTATAGGGATAAAGAAAGTGCCAGCTATTTTTTTAGCCAATGATAAGGTAAGTTCTTTATTAGTTACTGGATTAGGAGCAACAGCATTATACACCCCATGCATTGATGCATTGTTTATCGCAAAAATGTATTGATTACATAAGTCATCAATATGAATCCAACTGATTATTTGATTGCCTTTTCCGAGTATAGCTGCAACTTTAAATAGTAATGGTTTTTTAAACTCAACAAATGCTCCACCTTTATTGCTTAGTACGATACCAGTTCGTAAAATTACCAATCTTTTTCCTAA
>JAYTXG010000167.1:0-1821 GCA_043743375.1 Sphingobacteriia bacterium | reverse complement strand
GATATAGTTGCTTCCTTTTTCCATGATTTTAATTCTGGTGCGAAATAGGCTAAATCATCACTATGAATTTTTGAATTTGAAAATCTAGCATCCATTATTACTTTCTCTACATAATCTCCAAAATCTTTATTGAAGTCATTAAATTTCATTGCATAGTAACTGCCTAATCTGCTTTTATTGGTTTGCAAATCAAGTTGGGCTAACTCCATTATTTGTGGGGTTAGTTTAAAGTTGGTTTTTAATTTTTTTAATTCGAACCCACTTCTGTCTTTTACCGAAAGATTAATTAATGCCTTAAGTGTATCTTTTTGGAATTGTATTTTATTAATTGTTCCTGTTAATTTAGATAGTTCAATATGTGAACCATCAAATCCTTTGTCTGCTTTTTTAGTATTGCCTTCTATGAACAATCCGCCATCAATAATTTGCAGCGAGGCTACTATAAAATCTAAACCAGCTGCATTAAAATACAATCCAGTATCTTTTAGTGAACTCTTTAAAGTTGTTGTAGGTTTAGTACGTAACGGCTTAATACTTTGTAAAATTACCATTGGTTTATTCAGTACAATACTGCTTATTAAAAAACTATTTTTCTGAATATCAATTTTTTCTGCATCAATTGCTAGGCTAGCAATTTGTACACTGGTTAAATCACCGGTCCAAAAATTATTTTGTATAAATCGAATATTTTTTAAATCTATTTTTTTTAAGTTAAGTGCAAAACTTGAATTCTTTTTTTTTGTGGTTGTTGGAGAAGTAAAATAATCTACAATAAATTGATAACTCCAACCCGAATCTTTCCTATTCAATTTAATTACTGCATCTTCTAAACCAATGTATTTTAATTCAGTTTTAGGTTTAAGAAAAAACCAATCGGTTATTCTAACTCTTAATTGACCTGCATAAAGTAGGGTATCGTTTTGTTTGTCTCGGATCATAGTTCCTTCCATATTCAATTTATTGAATAGAGATATACTAATTCTTTTAATGCTTACTTCAGTTCCTAATTCTTTTGATAGCTTTTTAGTGGAAAACTGTACTATTTTATTTTGAACAAATTCTGTTTGAATTGCTATAAATACCAATAATAATATTGCTATCACAATTAGTATTGTTCTGATTAATATGATGTAGAACTTCTTCAGTCAGAATGGTTTAGAAATAAAATTCGCTATTGGTCTTTATACAAATACAATACCAATTTGCATGATAAGGGTAAGTTTGCAATTTTTTGTTTAGAAGTCTGGGTTTACACCAAAATAATTACTAGGGGTAATGGCCTTTAATTCTTTTTTTAGGCGGGCACTAATTCTTAATAAATCAATGAAATGATGGATTGCAGCTTTGTCAATTTTTCCTTTTCCTCTAGTAAGTTCCTTGAGTGCTTCATATGGATTTGGATATTGCTCACGTCTAAGAATTGTTTGTATGGCTTCTGCAACTATTGCCCAGTTGTTTTCGAGATCAGCTTTGATGGCCGATTCATTCAAGATTAATTTTGAAAGTCCATTATGAATGGATTGAACTGAAATGCTAATATGTGCCATAGGAACGCCAATATTCCTTAAAACTGTAGAATCCGTTAAATCTCTTTGGAGCCTACTAATTGGGAGCTTGCTACTTAAATGTTCTAATAAACTATTCGCAACACCTAAGTTTCCTTCGGCATTTTCAAAGTCAATAGGGTTTACTTTATGTGGCATTGCAGAAGAGCCTACTTCCTCTTTTTTGGTTTGTTGTTTAAAATAGTCCATGCTTATATAAGTCCAAATATCTCTGCAGAAATCAATTAAAATATTATTGATGCGTTTAATTGCGTCA
>JAYTXG010000166.1:0-3105 GCA_043743375.1 Sphingobacteriia bacterium | reverse complement strand
TATACCCGTTTCAATGATTTAAAACAAGCCGAAGCACAGGCGAGGGAAGCGCAAATTCAACTGGCAATGGAAAGGGTTCGTGCAAGAACAATGGCCATGCAGAAAAGTGATGAGTTGCTGGATGTTGCTACAGTCCTATTCCAACAGGTTAAAGCATTAGGAGTACCTCAATGGAATTGCGGGTTTAATATCTGGAATATTGGTGATAAGGAGTTTACCTATTATCCGGGAAGTCCCGATGGAAAAATATCGCCCTCACCCTGCAATATCTCCCTTACTGAACATCCAGTTTTTATGCGGTTTGATGAATCAAGAAAACGGGGGGATGAACTTTTGATATATGAAAAAGAAGGGGAAGAACAGGCGGATCATTACCGGTACATGCTTTCCCATCCGAGAGTGGGTGATTTACTGCAAAGCATGCTCGATGCCGGCTTTGAGTTACCCAAATTTCAAATTGATCACCTTGCTAATTTCGCCTACGGTAACCTCATATTTATTACCTACGGGCATTTTCCTGAAATGTATGATGTGTTTAAACGCTTTGCAAAAGTTTTTGAACAAACCTATACCCGTTTCCTCGATCTACAAAAAGCCGAAGCACAAACCCGGGAAGCACAAATAAATCTTGCTGTAGAACGGGTAAGGGCAAGGGCTTTAGCCATGTATAAATCAGAAGAAATTCTTGAGTTAGTATTTAAACTAAAGCAGGAAATGATGGAACTGGATATCCCAAACGTAGTAGCCGCTACCATTCATTTAAAGGAAAGTGATGGCAATTATACGATGTGGGATCTTACTTCAATGGAGTACTTCGAAGGAAAACTTCATCAGCCTATGGTTGTACATTACCGGCTAGAAGAAGTAGACCCGGATTTATTTATTAAAAGAATGTGGGAAAATACGGATCCTTATTTTCTGGTTGTTCAGGACCAAGAAGATTTTAAACGAACCATTCAGTTTTTACGGGATCATGGCAGAACAAAAGAAGCAGATGAATCGGAGGCATTCTTAATAACAGCCGAAATCAAACATGCATATCACCCAACCATACCATTACACAATGGCCGCATGTGTATTGACCTGCTGGAACCGCCATCCCCGGAAATAGAAATGATACTGACGAAAATTGGTGCTGCATTCGACCTGGCGTATAAGCGTTTTGAAGATTTAAAAAATTCCGAGAAACAACTCAGAGAGGCACAGATAGAAGCTTCGTTGGAAAGAGTGCGAAGCCGTTCCATGGGCATGCAAAAAAGTGAGGAGCTAAAAGACGTAATAAAAATTGTTTATCAACAAATCACTCATCTGCAAATTAATTGTAACCACGCAGGTTTTGTTGTTGACTATATGCCAAAAGGCGACTGGCATTTCTGGATTGCTGATGATCAGAACATTCCCGGTAAAATAACCCATCCATATTTTGATTCTGTTTGGGCAAAACAATTTGATGAAGCAAAAGAAAAAGGCGCAAACATGTTTGCAACAAATTTAAATTTCGAAGAAAAGAATAAATTTTACCATGAGCTTTTATCGCATGTTCCCGGGCTACCGCAAGCATCAAAAGATTTTTATTTAAGCTGCCCCGGACTTGCAGCATCAACCGTATTGTTAGCCGATGTTGGTTTGTACATCGAGAATTTTTCAGCTATTCCTTATACGGATGAAGAGAACAATGTATTGATGCGCTTTGGAAAAGTTTTCCAACAAACCTATACCCGTTTTCTCGATCTTAAAAAAGCCGAAGCCCAATCAAGAGAAGCACAAATTGGTTTAGGATTGGAAAGAGTAAGGGCAAGAACTATGGCAATGCATAGCAGCGAACAGTTGGCAGTAGTAATTAAAACCGTAACTGATCAGCTCCAAGTTTTGGGCTTTTTATTTGAAACGGCCAATTTTATTACTAATTTTACTTACAAAGGATTTAACTTATGGTTATCAGTACCGGGTGTTGAGCACCCCTCTTTTATTTATGTGCCGTATCACAACAATGCTTTTTTCAGGTTTCTACAACAGGGTGTAACATTAAAAAAAGAATTTGACTCATTAGTCGCCAGTAAAGAGGAAAAAGACAATTTTTTTAATCACTTCTTTACAAAGTCTGATGCTGGAAATATTTCTGATGAAAGAAAAAAATATGTTTTCGACAAACCCAGTATTAGTTTTACAACAGCTTTCAGAAAGCATTTTTACTTTACAGTAATTAATTACGAAGGGTATTTACACAGTTCTGAAGAGAATATTATTCTTAGCCGGTTTGCAAACGTTTTTGAACAATCCTATACTCGATTTCTCGATTTACAAAAAGCCGAAGCACAGGCAAGAGAAGCACAAATTCAACTGGCATTGGAACGGGTGAGGGCAAGTGCAATGGCAATGAAGCACAGTGATGAACTTCGCGAGATTACTGCGTCTGTGCATGATCAATTACAAAGTCTCGGTTTCACTGCTGGTTTTTGTTCCATTGTAATTATGGATCGACCAACAGGTGATATGAAATGGTGGATGTTCTTCCCTGGAAAAGAGTATCCAGAAAGTTACCTTTTTCCTTATGTTGATCACCCATTTTATTTGGCCCAACTCAATAATTGGAAACATGGTGAAAAGTATTCTGTTATGGAAGTATCTGGTGAAGAAAAAAAATCATACGATAAGCACTCTTTTAGCCAAACTGAATTTGTAAAAATGCCAATTGAAACCCAACGATTTATGATAGCATTTGAGAAAATTACCTTTTCAAATGCTTATATGAAGCATGGTGCACTCTCGTGGGGTGTTGAGCCAATCAATGAAGAACATTCGGTAGTGTTACAGAGATTTGCCAGTGTTTTTGAGCAATGCTACACCCGCTTCCTCGATCTGCAAAAAGCAGAAGCTCAAGCAAAGGAAGCACAGATAGAAGCAGCTTTGGAAAAGATTAGAGGTCGTTCGTTGGCAATGAACCATTCTGATGAACTTAAGGATGTTGCTTTGGTGTTGTTCAAAAAATTGGATGAACTGAAAGTGGCTCATAAAACCGTTGCAATCCAATTGTTTGATTTTAAAACAAAAGATTCTATTTTTTGGCCCGGAAATATCCTTCAAGATGAACCCCCAAAGGTGAGG
>JAYTXG010000165.1:0-3432 GCA_043743375.1 Sphingobacteriia bacterium | reverse complement strand
AGGATTTGTCCCTGAATAATGTAAAATATCTGTCGCAATTCTAATTTCATCAATATCCACTTCGTGATTGAACTCTTTTATTATTTTGTAATCGTCCACAAAGTTTGTTTGCTCGAATACACTCAAAAGTTTGTCTAATCTTGTTTGGTATCGGTCTGTGATTCTGTTCACCTGCACAACAAAACTATCGTGGGTGAGTTTTTCAACGAAATCGCTTTTACGATCAATGATTTTTTTATCAATCAAGTCTAAATAATTGCGCTCAACCTTAATGCAAGGTGAAGATATTTCAGGTAATTTAAAGCCTAAAATATAAATTGTAGTGATTGGTAAAATGACTTTCTCATTATTTACAATGTCCTCTTTTTTATATTGTTCCGCTAAGTAGTTTCTAAAACGCATTAGATCAACATAATTTTTAGCTTTTTGGATTTCAATAAGCACTTTTTTATATTCGCCCAAATTGGTTTTAACTGTCGCAATGAAGTCAAGTCGATAAACGGCAAGAGGACCAAGTTCGTTACTATAAGTAAATTCTTGTGGTTTTACCTCAACAGTCTCGATAGTTTGCTCCAAGAGTGTCCCGATGAAGAATTTTGCTACTTTATCGTTCTCCATCATGCGTTTAAAAACTACATCGTATAACGGATTTGCAATTACCATTTCTTTACTTTATTGTGTACTGGCAAATTTACATTTATTTTTTGAGTGTTTAAGTATTCGAGTGGTGTTTCTGAAATTATAAAACATAGCGTTTAGGGTTTGGCGAAGGTGTGGAATTAGTATTCTTTCTGTACGTAACCGTTGCCTATTCAGAAACAAATGTACAAAATAAGTTGGAAACGTTCAACGAATATTTCAAGCCGGATATGAAACTGACAGTAAACAAATACAGAAGCTGTTAGAGTGTTTCCCCACTTGCACAAAAACCCTTGTTAGCGGCTGGCATTATTTTAATGTCCAATTTTACTTTCTATATTCATCAAGTTGGCTCAATAATTCCATTGAATTTATTACAGGTGTCCATTCTTTTCCGCTAAAAATCAACTTGAACCATCTTTTGTTTCTGTTCTCATTTTTAATATTGAAGAATAACCAAAATGCAGCAAAAGCGAATGATAGTGTAACCAAAGCTTGAAGTATAAATAAGTGAGTATTGCCATTTACAAGCATACTTTTATTCCAATAAAAAGTTGTCCAAAATGGCAATTGAAGAAAAAGTAAACGAGCTACCCACAGTATTGATGATTTTAAACGGGCTATTTTTTCTTGTGTTTTTAATATAGGCTCATTAATATCTATCTGCTCAATTATAATTAATTGACGCACATAAATTGCAATAGCCAATGTGGTAAGAAGGGATTGAATGCCTGCTGAAACAAGGAAAAACGGGTTGGCTATATGAAATAAATTGATAATTAAATTATCAATAGTGCCAACCCAAATTATACCAAGTGCGATTACAAATATTTTTAAAGGCTTCATTGATAACAACAAAGACTGTGCTTTTATTTTAATAATTTCTTCTGCATTTTTACGGTTAAGCAAAAGGGTTTCATCTATTTTTTTATCGTTGGCTTTCCAAAGATTAATGATTTCTATATCTTCCATTTTATTGAAATTAATTTGTTATTTGTGAAAATTTCTCTTTTAATTTTACTTTAATTCTACTAATTTTTGTTGCCACATTGGTTTCGGAATAGCCAATAATTTCAGCAATTTCTGTATAGTTTTTTTCTTCGAGGTAAAGCAACATCATTGCTTTCTCCAACTCTTTAAGTTCTGCAATGAATTGTTGAAGCAAACCGAAATTTGTTTCTTTTTCTTCTACCTCATTTGTGTCGGAAAAGTTAAAAACTTCGCTACTATAAGGAGTAGATATTTTGGTTCGGCTATTTTCTTTTCTGTAAAATGAAATGGCAACATTTAAGGCTATACGGTAAATCCAAGTTGAATATTTGTAGTCGTCATTATAGTTTTCAAACGATTTCCATAATTGAATATAAATTTCTTGAATAAGGTCTTTTCTATCTTCATTGTCTTTACAATAAGCATTTGCAACCTTGTAAAGTATGCCTTTATGTGCATCTATAATAGAAATGAATATGTTGTTTTTATCTTGACTATTCATTTCCTATTTTAGTTTATAATTTTCTTTAAACCACGAGTTTACTTCTTTCATCGCCTTATTATTATGACGAATACCATTATGTGAAACTCCGTCAATAATTATTACTTTTCCGTTGCTGTTTTTTTCAATGGCTGGCTTAAATTCAGATGATACAAATGCTTCATCTTTACTGCCCACAATTACAAGTAAAGGAGCTTTTACCGCTTTTAGTCCTTCTACATAATCTATTGGCGACATACTTTTATTGCTGCGATAAGTGTATTTATTGAGTGGCATTTCTTTTGGCAAATTGAAAAACAAAACTGGAAGACTATCAAATTTATGAACGCCAATGGAATTATACAAATACAGTCCAATTATCCTTTCGATTTGAATTTTCAAGAATGGCTCTGATGTTGTATCTATGATTGCTGTTGGTTTTGGTAGTGTAGGTGCATTATCGCCAAGTAAAGGTGCAAATAAGAGATACCCATCAATTTTTGGAGCATTTTTTTTCATGGCATATCGCAATGCAATTCCACCACCCATTGAGTGTCCTGCAATAATTATTTTACCCTTTGTTTTGTTTTTCTTTATGGCTGAAATTACATCTATCAAGTCGTCAGCATATTGGTCAATATAATCTACATCGCCTGCAATTCCTTCGGATTGACCATGTCCACGAAAATCCAATGCAATAACTTCCGCCTTAGTAGCTTCTCGCAATAGTCCTGCACTTTTGTTCATGGTATAGCTACTTGACAATACACCGTGTAACAAAATTATTGTGATATTAGAATGGTTAGGAAATTTATTTGCAAACATTTTTTTTCCATCTCTCATTACAAAATGTAAAGGCTCAGTTTTATAGACTTGTTCAAAACCCATATCAGCAATTTGGGTACTGTCCATTGGTGCTGGCTGAAACGGTTTAAACGTTGGGTCGGGTATCTTGATTAGATTAAAAGCTTCGGTAGCAATTTTAACGCTATCAAGTGTTTCTGATTTTTTAGTTGTGATTTGTGATTGTGCTTTTGAAATAGTAAGTATCAACAATAGAGTTGATAGAATAGGGATGAGAAATTTGCCCTTTTGCATTGTTTGAAATATTAATGAATAATTGTTTTCTTAATTATTCGCAAAAGGTGTAAAAAAATCACACTTGTCAGAGAAATATTTTTGATAGTATTTTTGAAGTATGCTTGAAGTTAGCACAGGGTTGGTACGTTTGCAGCTAACGAACAGGGCTTGGCGATGTTGGGGAATTTGAAAAACATCTGCCCGGAACTGAAGCCCAATTAAAAAACTGAAGTTGAAGATAA
>JAYTXG010000164.1:0-4400 GCA_043743375.1 Sphingobacteriia bacterium | reverse complement strand
GCATCATTAAAAGAATCAATATTACAACAACCAGTTTCTTTTGTACTAGTGCCACTTGTTGCATAATCCCAAGTTTTCATAGTAATTCCAATCACTTCATAGCCTTCATGGTGTAACATTAAAGCAACAACGGTACTATCAATACCGCCGCTCATGGCCACCAACACTTTACCTTTCTTGCTCATAATCTCCCAATTTTAGCAAAAATAGAATAAAGGGGGGTAAAAAACTTAAAATATGCGGTTTATACGCTTTTACTTAATTTCAATTTTCAGATATTTATAAAAATAACCTTATGATTAAGTTAACAGCAATTGGCAACCTTGGAAGAGACGCTTCTGAAGGAGCTGCAAATGGTAAAAAAGTGATCAACTTTACAGTAGCACACACCGAAAAATATAAAGATGCTTCAGGTGAACCAAAAGAAAAAACTACTTGGGTAGATTGTGCATATTGGACGGAGAAAACAGGCATCTTGCCTTATTTAAAAAAAGGCACTCAGGTTTATGTAGAAGGTCAGCCTGATGTTAGAACCTATACCACTAAAGAAGGCGTAAATGGCGCCACTTTATCATTAAGGGTATTGAGTGTTCAATTATTGGGCAGTAAATCAAATGAAGGTGGCGGAAATAGCGGATCTTATCAACCTTCCGTATCATCGCAATCATCAGCACCAGCAGCTTCAGAAATAACAGAACCATTTGATGATTTACCATTTTAATTTTTTTAATTGAAAGATATGCAGGTATATTCTTACGATCAATTATACCAATTTACACTTTCAGTTTTTACAGCAATGGGTTGCAATGAAAAAGATGCAATACTAGCTACTACTGTTTTGTTATCAGCCGATTTAAGAGGAATTGATAGTCACGGTGTAGCCAGATTAAGTGGATATGTAAGATTATGGCAAGCTCAACGAATTAATGCAAAACCCAATATGCGCATTATTCATGAAACTCCTTCTACTGCTGTAATTGATGGCGATGCCGGTTTAGGGTTAGTAGTTGCACCTTTTGCTATGCAAGTTGCAATTGATAAAGCCAAACAAGTAGGAACGGGTTGGGTTAGTGTTCAAAATTCCAATCATTTTGGTATTGCGGGGTATCATGCAATGATGGCTTTAAATGATGTTATGATTGGTATTGCTATGACCAATGCAAGTGCTTTAGTTGCGCCTACTTTTTCTATAGAAAAAATGTTGGGTACAAATCCAATTGCTGTTGCAATTCCTGCTGGAGATGAACCTCCATTTGTTGCTGACTTTGCAACTACAACTGCTGCTAATGGAAAGTTAGAAATTTTACAACGCAAAAATGCCGAAGCTCCAGTGGGCTGGGTACAAGATGAAAATGGTAATCCGAGTACCGATGCAAATATTTTAAAAAAGAAAGGAGCGTTGCTGCCTTTGGGGAGTGATAAAGAACATGGTAGCCATAAAGGGTATGCATTAGGCAGCATTGTAGATATTTTTTCTGCTGTATTAAGTGGTGCGGCTTATGGTCCGTGGGCACCACCTTTTCCTGCTTATATACCTATGCCAGAAAATATGCCTGGTAAGGGTTTAGGGCATTTTTTTGGTGCAATGCGAATTGATGCTTTTAGACCTGCTACCGATTTTAAACACCATATGGATCAATGGATCAGGCGATTTAGAGGAGCAAAACCAGCAGACGGATATGATGCTGTATTAATTCCTGGAGATCCTGAAAGAACAATGGAAGCTATTAGAAAAACTACGGGTATTCCGTTGGTTGATGCTGTTGTAGAAGATTTGAAAAAAACTGGATTGATATTTGATATTGTTGGATTATGAAAAAGAAATTGTTTAGTTTGATTTTGCTTTTTGCAATAGTATCAACTCATTCAAAGTCGCAATCAATTCCTCTAGTTACAAAATACATTTCTGAAAAACAATGGAATCAAATATTTCCTAACAGAAAAAACTTTTACTATTATAGCGCATTTATAAAAGCAGCAAAAAGATTTCCAACATTTTTATCAAAAGGAACGGAAGAACAAAAGAAAAGGGAGCTTGCTGCTTTTTTAGCAAGCATTGCTCATGAAACAAGTGGTGGATGGGATGATGCGCCAGGCGGATATTTTGCTTGGGGATTATATTTTTTAGAAGAGCGAGGATACGAAAAAGGAAGCGATCATTATAGTGATACGAGCAAGAAAAAAATGATGCCTGTAAAAGGGCAATCCTACCATGGTAGAGGTCCAATGCAATTAAGTTGGAATTACAATTACGCGCAGTTCAGTAAATTTTATTTTGGCAATCAAAACAAACTTTTACAAAATCCATCATTGCTTGCATCTGATCCAGTATTGTGTTTTGCTTCAGCTTTTTGGTTTTGGGTTACACCTCAGTATCCTAAACCTTCTTGCCATGAAATAATGGCGGGACTTTGGGAGCCGGAACCAAAAGATACTATTGCTGGAAGGTTGCCTGGGTTTGGAGCAGTAATGAATGTTATAAATGGGGGTTTAGAATGCGGGGTTAAGCAATCTCCTACAACAGCTTACCGATTAGCCTATTATCAGTATTTCTGCAAATACTTAAAAGTGGAACTAGGAGAGAATTCTAGTTGTTCAAATATGCGGCCATTCGGGCAATAGCTTTTCAGTATCAATCAGGTACGCTACATTTGCACACAAAATTTATTTAATACAAAATTGGGGGGGCTTATGAAAGTAATGAAGTTTGGAGGCACCAGTGTTGGTAAGCCAGCACGAATGCAAGAAGTTGCGCAGTTGATTACAAAAGACAATGAAAGAAAGATTGTAGTGTTAAGTGCTTTAAGTGGCACTACCAATGCATTAATTGAAATTAGCAATAGTTTAGCCATTGGTGACAGATCTTCAGCAAATCAACAGATAGAAAAATTACAAGATCACTATAAAAATTTTATACAGGAATTACTAGTAACTGAACTTGCAAGGATTAAAGCAAATGACATCATTTCCGAGCATTTTGAGTTTTTGCATATCATTTTAAGAATATCTTTCAGCGAAGCTTTAAATAAAGATATTTTAGCTCAAGGCGAATTAATGAGTACAAAATTATTCAGCGCATTTTTAGAAGAGAAAGGGATAGATCATGAACTATTACCAGCGTTGGAGTTTATGACCATTGATGCAAATGAGGAGCCTCAATTAGGAAGTATTAAAGTAAAATTATCTCAGTTACTAAAAAAACATGCTGATAAAAATATTTTAGTAACGCAAGGATATATCTGCAAAAATGTTAGAGGAGAAGTTGATAATTTAAAAAGAGGTGGGAGTGATTATACTGCGTCATTAATTGCAGCAGCAAGTAAGAGTACTGTGTGTGAAATATGGACAGACATTGATGGTATGCACAATAATGATCCTCGTATTGTAAGCAAAACTGTTGCAATTGAACAATTGAGTTTTGAAGAAGCAGCTGAGTTGGCCTATTTTGGCGCAAAAATTTTACATCCTACATGTATTTGGCCTGCACAACAAGAAAATGTTCCTGTACACTTATTAAATACAATGCAGCCTGATGCACTAGGAACTGTAATTACCAAGGAAGCTGGAAGTGTTGGAGTAAAAGCAGTTGCTGCTAAAGATGGTATAATTGCTATCAAAATAAAGAGTAGCAGAATGTTGTTGGCCTACGGATTTTTAAGAAAAGTATTTGAAGTTTTTGAGAAATACAAGACATCTATTGATATGATTACTACTTCTGAAGTAGCTGTCTCAGTTACTATTGATAATGATCAGTTTTTACTACAAATTATTAAAGAGCTAGAACCATTTGGATCTGTAGATATTGAAAAGAATCAAACTATTGTTTCTATTGTTGGTAACGAGATTGCTAAAACAGACCATGTATTACAAAAACTATTTGAATCATTAAAAGATATTCCAGTTACAATGGTTAGTTATGGTGGAAGTACCCATAACATTTCATTATTGGTTCCGGGCACTTATAAAACTGAAACATTGCAATTACTAAATGCGGGTTTGTTTGGTTTGTAAATACAATTTATTTTTGGTATGCTCAAACACTTACTGATCTTTTGTTTCCTTGGGATTGTATTATCTATTAATGCTCAAAAGACATTGCGAGGTAAGCTGATTGCTAGTGATACCAAAAAGCCTATAGCAGGTGCTAGTGTTTTTTTAAGTAATACTTCCACAGGTACAGTTTCTTCAGAAGACGGAGCATTTATAATTAGTTCATTTCCCGAAGGAAGGTATGATTTTGTAGTTTCTATATTGGGGTATGAAACAAAAACAATTCCCTTAAACTCATCTACTATTCCTAATTTTTTAGAAATTATTCTTATCCCTAAAGTAAAGGAGTTAGCCGAAGTGATTGTAGAACCCTATGAAAAAAATGGTTGGGAAAAATGGGGGACTTTTTT
>JAYTXG010000163.1:0-3258 GCA_043743375.1 Sphingobacteriia bacterium | reverse complement strand
AAGGTAAGTAATTAATATGGGCAATAACATTAATTTAGTAATATGTTGGTAGTCTGTTTTTTCTAGATAAATTAATGCACAATGTGCAAATAATACAATCCAAAAAAAAATTATCCCATAGACTTTTATCAGTTTCATGCAATTGTTAATTAATTATAGAAAGAACGTAAAATAATGAGTTTTTATTTATAAAACTTAGGCTAATTTTACAAAATGGAATTGAGTGATGAACAATTTTTTGACTATTGGACCAAAAATAGTCTAAAAGAAAAAAGTAGTTCAAGGTCTTTTATGGTAGGCTTATCATCTGGATTTGCTATTGGGGTGGGCGTTATTTTGACCATTTATTCGGGATGGTATCCGAGAGCTACTATGGAGGCAAATAGCAAATTGAGTTCGGTTGTACTGTTTATTGCCATCTTATTGATTTCAGTTTTTATTGCGATTATGTACCGCAGGTTTAAGTGGGAAATGCAGGAACAACGATTTTTGGAAATAATTGCCAAAAAAAATAAACAACAAGGAAGCAGCCTTAATTAATAAGGTTGGGTCTATAAAAATAAAAAATAGGAATGAGAAAATCGATCTTTGCATTTATTGGAATGGTATTATTGTCTTTGTCTTGCGGTAAAACCGCAGATACGGGTTGCACCCCTGCAACCATTGCCTCTGAAAACACAGTAATGGTGGCTTATTGTACAGCTAATGGAATTAATTATACAACCCATACAAGTGGAATATTATATGAAATTACTAGTCAAGGAACAGGTGTTTTTCCGAATATCAATTCAACAATTTCATGTTTTTACACAGGCAAATTGATGAATGGCATTTCTTTTGATGCCCAAACGAGTACTCCTGCAACTTTTCCATTATCTGGTGTTATTCAAGGTTGGCAAATTATATTTCCGTTGGTTAGAAATGGAGGTAAAATTAAAATGGTTATCCCTTCTGCATTGGCATACAGTTGTGTAGGTAAAGGAAGTATTCAACCTAATTCCCCTTTATATTTTGAGGCAACACTGGTTGCTGTTCAATAAACGTATATGTTTTAATTATATATTAATTTTTGGGGCTTAAAAGAGCTGACCAAATTATACCTCATTCCCCTATCTTTGCCAACCTGAAAAAAATCAGGATTTAACATTCGTAAACTGTTACTAATATGCAACTTAAAGGTTTAGTGCGTTTCTTTGCCGTAGCACTTACATTGATCTGTCTTTACCAATTGTCTTTTACATGGTTTGTAAAAAACCATGAAACCGAAATGGATAAGAAAGCCACTGCATGGCTTAAGTCCTACCCTAGTCCGGAAACTAGGTATCCGGGTAATAAAGAATTACAATCTGCATATTCCGATTCTCTCGGAGATCTTAAGAAAGATCGTTTACAACGTTTATTAGATAGTACCAAAGATGTAAAATTAGCCTTTGGACTAACTACCTACAGAAGTGCAAAAGAGAAAGAGCTAATGCTTGGTCTTGATTTGCAAGGCGGTATGAGTGTAACTATGGAAGTTGGTTTAGATGGCTTAATTAAGTCGCTTGCCAATTATTCTAAAGATGTAGCTTTTAATAAAGCATTAGAAAATGCAGTTGCACGAAAAGCAAACAGCGGTGCCGATTTAATTACTTTATTTATTGAGGAATATAAGAAGACTACACCCGATATTAAATTGGCTCCTTTTTTTGCTGCTCGTAGTAATTTAAAAATTAAAGTTGATGAGAGGAATTCAGTTGTTGAAACTTATTTACGTTCTCAAGCAGATGCCGCATTCAATAATACCTATCGTATTTTAAGAACAAGAATTGATCGTTTTGGAGTTTCATCTAATAACATTAATCCTGATCAAGCCAAAGGAAGAATTAATATTGAATTAGCTGGTGTAACTGACAAAGAAAGAGTACGGTCTTATTTACAATCTACTGCTAACTTACAATTTTTTGAAGTATATACTCTAGAAAGTAAAGACTTGCAAAGTGGTATTGTTGCTGCTGATAAATCGGTTGAAGATTATTTAAATGGAAATAAAACTGCAACAACTGTTGCCGTTGATACAACAAAAAAAATAGTAGCTGCAACAGCTTCAACACCAAAAATTGATACTACAAAAACTGCAACTATTTCTACATTATCAACCCAGAATAGTAAATCGGCAACCGCCAAATCTGATACAGCAAAGGCTAAACAAAATGCAAATCCAATTTTGCGTTTAATTCAAATTTCTCAGCCTTATAAAGCAGAAAATGGGAAAACGAACTATCCTTCTTCAGTTGGATATATCCAATCTAAAGATACTGGTACGCTAAACGATTATTTAAGAATGGAATCTGTAAAATCTAAATTCCCTTCTAATCTTCAATTCGTTTATGGTAAAGCAGAATTAAATGATCCTAAACTTACTAATGTACTTACGCTTTATGCAATTAAAACGTTGGATAATGGCCAAGCTGAATTAGAAGGTGATCACATATCTAGTGCTTCCCAAGATTATGATGAGAGAGGTAGAGTTGCTATAAAAATGAATATGGATAAAATTGGTACCAATATTTGGGCTAAAATGACGACCCGTAATGTTGGCAAACCGATTGCTATTATACTAGATAATTTTGTTTATTCAGCTCCTAACGTTAATGATCCAATCACTACTGGTAACTCTCAAATAAGTGGAAACTATTCCGTAAAAGAAGCTAAAGATCTTTCCGAAATTTTAGAAAGTGGCAAACTTCCTGCTCCTGCAAAAATAGTTCAAAGCCAAACTGTTGGGCCAACTTTGGGTAAAGAATCTATTAAAGGTGGTGCAATGTCTTTCTTAATTGCATTCTTAGTAATCTTCTCTTTAATGTTGTTGTACTTTAATACTGCTGGTTGGGTTGCCAACATTGCATTGATATTAAACTTGCTATTTACAATCGGTGTTTTAAGTGCATTGGGCTTTACCCTAACTGCTCCTGGTATTGCTGGTTTGGTATTAACTATCGGTATGGCAGTAGATACCAACGTAATTATTTTTGAGCGTATTAAAGAAGAGTTATCTAAAGGGAAAAATTATGCAACCGCAGTTAATGATGGTTATAAAAGATCATTGTCGCCTGTATTAGATGCACACGTTACTACTTTATTAACTGCTATCATTTTAGCTTACTTTGGATTAGGCCCTGTTTTAGGATTTGCAACAACTCAAATCATTGGTATTTTATTATCATTGTTTTGTGGAATCCTTGTATCTCGTTTAATTACCGATTGGTATACTAATAA
>JAYTXG010000162.1:0-3254 GCA_043743375.1 Sphingobacteriia bacterium | reverse complement strand
GATGCAGGCTTAAAGCGTGTTGATGTTTTTGTTAAAGGACCAGGAGCCGGAAGAGAAGGAGCAATTCGCTCTATTGCTCAGTCTGGTGTTGAAGTTACTTCCATCAAAGATGTAACTCCTATGCCACATAACGGTTGTCGCCCTCCAAAACAAAGAAGAGTATAACAAACCTAAGCCTCAATAGAGGTAGTGGAGTACATATTGAGCCAGTAAGTTCATTTACTAAAAGGTTGCCCGATTTATTTTTTACGATTTTTAACCGATCGAAGCAACGAATTCTAAAAAAATCGAAATGAAAATAAAGCTATGGCACGTTACACAGGTCCAAAGACCAAGATTTCAAGAATTTTCGGCGAACCTATCTTAGGTAATGCCAAATGGTTAGGTAAAAACAGTAACCCTCCGGGTCAACACGGTGCTGCTCGTAAGCGTAAAACTTTAGGTGAATACGCTTTGCAGTTGCGAGAGAAGCAAAAAGCAAAATACACTTATGGTGTATTGGAGCGCCAGTTCCGCAAAACTTTTGAAGAAGCCCAACGTTTAAAAGGTGTTACAGGTGAAAACCTTATTAAATTATTAGAATCACGTTTAGACAATACAGTATTCCGAATGGGATTAACTGCTAGCCGTCCGGAAGCGCGTCAATTGGTAAATCACAAGCATATCACCGTAAATGGTGAAACAATGAATGTGCCTTCATACACCTGTAAACCAGGAGATGTGATTGCTTATAAGCCAAAAAGCGCTGATAATACTGGAGTTACCAGCAAAACACGCGGTAAGAATCCTAGGTTCGGTTGGATTGATTGGAATGAAGCTGAGAAAAAAGGTACTTTCATATCAATGCCAGAGCGCGAACATGTTCCTGAAAACATTAAGGAACAACTGATTGTAGAACTATATTCTAAATAATATTAATCAATTCACCCAAACAAGTAAAAAACAAACTTTAGATATGGCAATATTAAGTTTCCAAAAGCCAGACAAAATTGTTCTACAAAAAGCAAATGACTTTGAAGGACAATTTGAATTCCGCCCTCTCGAACCAGGTTTTGGTTTAACAATCGGAAATGCATTACGCAGAGTATTATTAAGTTCTTTAGAAGGATACGCTATTATTGGTATCAAAATTGAAGGGGTAGACCATGAGTTTGCTACCATCAAAGGGATTACAGAAGATGTTACCGAAATTATCCTGAACTTAAAGCAAGTTCGTTTTAAGAAGCATGTAGATCATGAAATTGTTACTGAAAAAATTAACCTTTCTATTAAAGGCCGTACCGAATTCAATGCAGGAATGATTGGAGAATTATCTCAAAGTTTCCAAGTAATGAATCCCGATTTATTGCTTTGTATTATGGATATTACCGCCAAAATGGATATTGAATTAACCATTGGAAGAGGTAGAGGTTACATACCTGCTGAAGAGAATAAATTGAAAGATGCTCCATTCGGATATATAGCAATTGACTCTATTCACACGCCAATCAAAAACGTTAAATACGCTATTGAAAACTACCGTGTTGAACAAAGAACAGATTATGAGAAACTAATATTAGATGTAGCTACTGATGGTACTATCCATCCTGAAGACGCTGTTAAACAAGCTTCACGTATTTTGATTCAACATTTGATGATCATTACTGATGAGAACATCACTTTTGATAACAAAGAAGATAAAAAAGAAGATGTTGTTGATGAGCATATTTTACAACTACGTAAAGTATTGAAAACACCTTTAGAAGATTTAGACCTTTCTGTGCGTGCATTCAATTGCTTAAAAGCAGCAAAAATTAATAGCTTAAGTGAACTAGTTCAATATGAACAAGAAGATTTGATGAAATTCAGAAATTTTGGACAGAAGTCTTTATCTGAAATTGAACAAGTTCTCACTGAAAGAGGATTAAGCTTTGGCATGGACTTAGTAAAATTAGGGTTAGATAATTTAGATAATTAATATTTCACTTTCCACAATTCCTGACACGGTGTGGAGATAAAACTTAAACGTCATGAATCACGGAAACAAACAAAACAACCTAGGCCGTAAAAAGGCACACAGAGTTGCATTATTGCAAAATTTAGCTAGTCAGTTAATTACTCACAAGCGAATTGTTACAACTTTAGCAAAAGCAAAAGCCTTAAGAACTTATGTTGAGCCATTGATAACAAAAACAAAGAAAAATGAGTCTACGGCCCAAATTAGCCATAACCACCGTTTAGTATTTGCAGAATTGCAGGATAAAATTGCTGTAAAAGAACTTTTTACTGTAGTTGGACCAAAAGTAGCAGCTCGCCCAGGAGGGTACACCCGTATTTTAAAATTGGGAATTCGTGCTGGCGATAATGCTGAAAAAGCAATGATTGAATTAGTTGACTTCAATGAGATTTATGGTAAGGGAATAGAAGCAGCGGGAGAGCCGGCTAAAAAAACTCGTCGCGGTCGTGCACCTAAAAAAGCGGAAACTGCACCTATAGTTGAAGCTGGACCAACAGTTGAGCCAGAATCAACATCATCAGAAGACAAAGCCGCTGAATAAATAATGCAATATCTTTAAATATCAAGGCATCCTATTAAATGGGATGCCTTTTTTTATACCCCACATTGTGAAAAACTTAAACTGTTTTTTTGCTAAAATTGAATTTCTTTTGCAATAATAAATCCTTCTATGGCTCATACAAATACACCTAAAAAACCTGCATTACTTATTTTAGCAGACGGCCTTATTTTTAATGGCATGTCTTTTGGAAAAATCGGGATAGCTACTGGAGAAATTTGTTTTAATACAGGTATGACGGGCTACCAGGAAGTATTTACTGACCCTAGTTATACTGGGCAAGTATTGATAATGAATAATGTTCATATTGGTAATTATGGAGTTAAAGATGCAGACGTTGAAAGTAGTTCTGTAAAAATTCATGGCTTAATTGCAAGAAATTTAGAAGAACAATACAGTAGAATTCAAGCAAATGAAGATTTAAATACTTACTTAATTCGTAATGGTATTGTTGCAATCGATGGCATTGATACTAGGGCATTGGTTGCTCATATCCGTACAAAAGGTGCAATGAACTGTATTATCTCTTCAGATGAAATGGATATTGATAAATTAAAAAACCAATTGACCTCAGTTCCTAATATGGATGGCTTAGAATTAGCAAGTACAGTTAGTACTAAAGAAGAATATGAATTAGGAGATGTTAATTCGCCAATAAAAATTTCTGTAATTGATTTTGGCATAAAGAAACATATTTTA
>JAYTXG010000161.1:0-8996 GCA_043743375.1 Sphingobacteriia bacterium | reverse complement strand
ACTTAAATAAATTCTTAGTTCAGGTGTAATTGCAGTATTTCCCATTTGCATATTATTGAAATTTATTTCTGAACTATTGATATAACTTTCTAAAGTTTTTTGATAAGGAACTGGCCCTTTGGGCATAGTTCTGTAACTTACTGATAGTGATACATTTTTAAAAATATGTCGTTCATAAGTAAAATGATAATTTCTCAAGGCTAGAGAAGATAAATTCCATTTTAAAATGTTACTACCTCCAATTAGGCTTTGAGCATTTGATAAGAATGGAAATAAAAGTAAAATGATGATTGCTTTTTTCATATTGGTTATTTAATTATTGATTACTAAATCTTGTACCGTTCTGTTTTCTAAAATAAATAAGGTATTGTCTCTAACTTCTTTCATAATTTTATTTAGGCCGCATTTTTTTTCATTACAGTCGGAACATTTTTTATAAAAATTTAAGCTCACACATGGAAGGAGAGCAATAGGGCCTTCGATCAATCGCATTATAGTTGCTAATTGAATAGCAGCTGGTTCCAGATTAAAAAAATAGCCACCTCCTTTTCCTTTTTTGCTGTTCAAAATCCCAGCTTTTTTCAGTTGTAATAATATGGTTTCTAAAAATTTAATTGGAATTTTTTTCTGGTTGGCTATATTGGCAATTAAAAAAGGTCCAGCGTTTTGTTGTTCAGCCATATAAGTAAGTGCTTTTAATGCATATTGTGTTTTTTTAGATAACATAATGAGTCTTTAACATTTATTAATCGATCTATATCTCACAAATATTGTTTCTTTACAAAAATTAAAATTATGTACAAATTTTTAAAGTATATCATTCTGTCTTTTATAATTTTAGTTGTAAATTTTAATTCATCAGCACAATTAAAATTACCTCATTTACAATTAATTGCTAATGCCAATTATGCAACACCTGCTAATGATGCATTTACTGATGTGAATAAGGCTGGTTTAGGTGTTGAAGCTGGTGCTGGCTTGGGTTACGGATCAACTATGTTTATGGCAACTTTAGGTTATCAAAGGTTTGGAGCTTCTACAACAAATTTAGCTGGAGATTTAAATGTAACTTCAATTAAAGCAGGACTTCGGCAATATATTTTATTGGGACGATTGTTTTTATTGGGGAATATTGGCACTGCCATTCAAAGTTACTCAGGAATAAGTACAAAAGGGAGCAATTTGATTTATGAATTTGGTGGTGGCTTTAGGCTATTGGGTCTAGAGCTTCAATTATCAAAGAGTTATTGGCAACAGCCTATAAATACTCCTGCATCAAATGCCTTTAATGTTAAAGTAGGGTTTTCATTTAAATTATAATCCTAGTACTTCCTTCATTCCAAAAACTCCTTTTTTACCTACTGCAAATTCTGCAGCCTTTATTGCGCCGCCTGCAAAGCCGATTCTGTTATGCGCAGTATGGATGATTTCAATGTCATCAATTGGGGAGCTATATTTTACGTGATGAGTACCAGGTGCAGGATCAATTCTTTCTGATAAAATGGCTATTTCATCATCATTTGTAGTTTTAGAGTAGTTAATCCATTTATTTTTCCTTCTCAAATTACTAAGTACTTGTTCTGCCAAAGTAATGGCTGTTCCGCTAGGAGCATCTTTTTTTTGCGTATGATGAATTTCTTTAAGCATTACATCATACTCGGGATAATTATTCATTAAGGATGCTAAATATTTATTTACTTCAAAAAATAAATTCACCCCAATGCTGTAATTGCTTGCATAAATTAGAGTACCATCCTGTTCTTTACAAAATTGTGCAACTTTGCCCCAATCATCTAGCCATCCTGTTGAACCAGATACTACTGGAACGCCATATTCAATGCATGTTATGATATTTTTAAATGCACTATGCGGACCAGTAAATTCGATGGCTACATCGGCCATCTTTAAATTTTCAGCAGTCAAATCGGCTGAATTATTAATGTCTATTTTTAGCACAACCGAATGCCCTTTCTGCAAGGCAATTTCTTCAATTGCTTTACCCATTTTGCCATATCCTATTAGTGCAATTTTCATGTATGATTATTTTGATAAATCCTTCGCTTTTTTTTGAGGCTCTTTTAAATTTAAACTTACAGAAATAGCGGGTGTTCTGGTATAAGGATTAAATGTTGGATTTATTTCCATACTTAAATCATTGCTTACATTAAACTGTTTAAGGTGTGCAAAAACAGTAGCATCGGCAATTTGTAATCCCCAAGCAATTAGAAACCAAAGATATGAATAGTCTCGGTTTCTTCTAAACTGATTTCTATAATTTTGGAGTGAGCCAGTACTTAAATTAACCAATTCGGGATCTATAAATGGCAGGTCACTTGAGTCTTTATAATTCTCTGCTTTAAATTTTGCTTCAAATGCAAATTTGGTTTTCTTATAATAATCTTGGTTATAAATATAGGTAACTACCGGTATGGATAATAGTCCATAAACAATAGGGATCTTCCAATATTCCCCATTGTATGCTTGCCCCCAACCAGGTATTATTAAGGATCTACGAGTAGCAATTTTTGGAATATGATTGGCATACTTAATTGAATCGGCAACTCGTTTTTTTATTTTTACAGAATCGGCAACTTGCTTTGCAGTTTGTTGAGTTGATACAATAGAATTAATTCTACTTATTGTATCTTTTCTTTGTGCATTTAAAAAAGAATGGCAGTTAAGTAGTAGGATAAACAGTAAAAAGTACTTTCTTTTAAACAAGATCATTAGCTCACTGTTACATTCATTAAGTCCAATAATTTATTCAATTCATCTAGCGAATAATATTCAATATTAATGCTTCCGTACCCCTTTTTATTATGTGTCATCTTAACTTTTGTACTAAAATAAGAAGATAAATTATCTTCAATTCTTTTATAAGCTGGAGGCAAATCACTTTTTGAAGGAGATGCACTATTTGCATTTTTATCGACTTTGTACAATTTTCTAACTAGTTCTTCTGTTTGTCGAACACTTAGTTCCTTTTGTTGAATTTCTTTAAAAACAAACAACTGCTTATCAATTGTATCGATGTTTACTAAAGCCCTTGCATGCCCCATTGATAGTGAGTTTGAACGCACTGCAGTTAATATATCTGGAGGCAGTTTTAACAATCTAATATAGTTGGTTACGGTACTTCTTTCCTTACCCATTCTTTCTGCCACTTGTTCTTGGGTATAATCTAACTCATCCATCATTCGCTTAAAACTCAATGCCATTTCAACTGCATTCAGGTTTTCTCTCTGTATATTCTCGAGTAACGCTAATTCTAATAATTGCGCATCATTTGCTTGGCGCACATAAGCAGGAATGTCTTTTAGACCAGCAATTTTTGCAGCCCTAAATCTTCGTTCTCCCGCAATTAATTGGAATTTGCCAGATGCAAGTTTAGTAACTGTTATTGGTTGAATAATATCATGCAACCTGATAGAAGTAGCTAGTTCTTGTAAAGATTGTTCATCAAAATGGCTTCTTGGTTGTTTTGGATTAATTTGAATTTCAGCTAAGTTAATTCTACTACTTGTTGTGGCTTGTTCAACAATTTCAGACTTTAAATTTCCTGCTGTTGTTTTTAAATCATTATCAATATTTTGTAACAAAGAACGGAGTCCTTTTCCGATAAGGTCTTTATTATGTTTGGGTGTGGTCATAGTTATTCAATTATTCTATCCTGATTGGATATTTTTGTCATACCATTATTCTGAAGTATTTCTTTCGCAAGGTTTAAATAATTCACAGATCCTTTACTTTCTGCATCATATAATATCACTGGCTTACCTACACTCGGGGCTTCACTTAGCCTTGTATTTCTATGGATGATTGTAGAGAAAACCATGTCATCAAAATGCCTCCTAACTTCACTCACCACTTGATTGCATAATCTTAAACGACCATCATACATGGTCATTAATATTCCCTCAATTTGTAATGCTGGATTTAATCTGTTTTGAACAATTTTTATTGTATTCAATAATTTCCCTAATCCTTCTAATGCAAAAAATTCGCACTGAACTGGAACTATTACACTGTCTGCTGCAACCAATGCATTTACAGTTATTAAACCAAGAGAAGGTGAGCAGTCGATAATAATAAAATCATATTTTTCTCTAACAGCATCTAAAATTCCTTTCATTACATTTTCTCGATTTGGATAATTAATCATTTCAATTTCTGCTCCAACCAAATCTATATGTGAAGGAATGATATCTAAATTAGGTACATCACTTTTTAAAATCACTTCCGCAGCGGTAACATTATTTACCATGCAGTCGTATAAACTATTTGTAATATTATGTAAGTCAAAACCTACACCTGTAGTGCTATTAGCCTGTGGGTCGGCATCCACTAGAAGAGTTCTATATTCTAAAACAGCTAAGCTCGCCGCAACATTAATAGCGGTAGTTGTTTTACCTACTCCTCCTTTTTGATTGGCTACTCCAATAACTCTTGCCATAATATTATTGCTTTTCCCTTTTGTAAGATTTCAAAAATACGTTATCAGCAACAGCAATCAAATATTATTCTGAAATCTCAATGCTCAAAGTGGGGTAAGTTTTACACATTAGTGAACTGTACCACTATTTTTATCATATCAGAGGTCATTCAGTATCTTTATACCATAAATAATTCGTTTTTATGCGTAGTTCGGGCACTTTTTGGGTAATAGCTATAGTTATGTTTTTATTAGATTGTTATGTTTTTCAGGCTGTAAAAGTGGTTACACAACCTTTAAGTGATAAATGGCGGGTGTTTATTCACTATGGTTATTGGGTAATTTCTGTACTTACTTTAACTGCATTATTGTCGTTTCCATTTATCCAAACTTTACAAACCTCTAAAATATTCCGCAATTATATTTTTGCCATTTTGGTTGGCTTATTTCTTGCAAAGTTAATTGGATCCCTGTTTTTCTTAACCGATGACGTAAAAAGGGGGGTTATTTGGACGATTAATAAGCTATTTAGAAATACTGGCGGTCAATTCTTAGGTGATGGTCAGTTAATTTCAAGGTCTGCCTTTTTAAGTTGGGCAGGTTTAGGGGCTGGGGGAGTACTTTTTGGAACGCTATTGTATGGTTTTGGAAATAAATACAATTACCAACTCAAACAAGTAACACTTGAGTTTCCTGATTTGCCTCAAGCTTTCGACGGATTGAAAATTGTTCATATTAGTGATATCCATAGTGGAAGTTTTCAAGATGTTCCTGCAGTTAAAAAAGGGGTTGACCTAATTTTAGCTCAACATCCGGATTTGATTTTATTTACTGGCGATTTAGTAAATGATCGCGCAGAAGAAATGAATGATTACAAATCGGTTTTTAATCAATTAAAAGCACCTCTGGGTGTATTTAGCACATTAGGGAATCATGATTATGGCGATTATGTTTCATGGCCGGATACGGCTTCTAAAACTGCTAACCTACATAAACTTAAGCAAGTTCATTCAGATATAGGTTGGAAATTACTGATGAATGAACACCATATAGTAGAAAAAGGAGGGCAAGAAATTGCATTAATTGGTATAGAAAATTGGGGTGCTAAAGGTAGATTTCCAAAATATGGGAAAATGAGAGAAGCTTATCCTGGCACAGAAAAAATACCTTTTAAAATTTTATTAAGTCACGATCCTAGTCACTGGGATGCTCAAGTGAAAACCGAATATCCCGATATTAATTTAATGTTGGCAGGGCATACTCATGGGATGCAATTTGGGTTAGAAAATCCATACTTCAAATGGAGCCCTGTTCAATGGATGTATAAACAGTGGGCTGGATTGTATGAAGAAGGCAATCAAAAATTATATGTAAATAGGGGATATGGCTTTATTGGGTATCCCGGTAGAGTTGGAATATTGCCTGAGATTACTTTGCTGGTTTTGAAATTAAAGAGTTGATAATTTATTATTAAAAATCTTTAAAATACTTGTAAGATTCACTGGTAATTTTATTTTGGCATGGAGCTTGTAATATATTCCGTAAACAAAATATATGAAAAGTTTAATGCTTACAATAATTGTTCTAGTGGTTACTGGAGTTGTAGTTAATGCACAAGGCGGGTTCCGTTTAGGAATAAAAGCTGGCGCAAACATGAATAAAATTGATGGCCAAACTTTTAAAGAGGGTTATGATCTTTCTTATCATTTAGGTGGGTTTGCCGAAATAGATTTTAATAAAAAATGGGGAATACAGCCAGAAGTATTATGGAGTCAATCAAGAACTACACGTAGCAGTGGATTTAATAATGTTTATCAAAATATTCTTAATCCAAATGGAGATCAACAAATAAAACTTGATTACATAACCATCCCAATATTGCTAAGATATAATGTTGGCAAAATGCTTACTTTAAACGCAGGTCCACAGTTTGGAATACTAATTAACCAAAATGACAATCTTTTGATTAATGGTAACAATGCCTTTAAAAAAGGAGATTTTGCAATGGTTTTTGGAGCACAAGTAAACTTTAATATTGTGCGTCTTTATGGAAGATACAATATTGGTTTACAGAATATCAATGATATCGACAACAAAGAAAAGTGGACTAATCAGCAAATACAACTTGGTGTAGGATTACGTTTCTAAATATATTACATTATAAAAATTTAATTAAACTGTGCCTAGAAAAAATAGGCATAGTTTAATTTTTTAGTTTAAAACTTTTCTTGATTACAAGAATATCTTTTTTAAAAATATTCAATTCTTCAATTTGTTGGTTGATAAAACTATTATCTTCTAGCTTACCAACAACTTCATTCATTTCTGCAAAATTTTCGTACACCATCTTTCTAAATGGATTAGAGTAGTCTTTTGCTCTAGAATTGTGAATACTTTTATTGATCCATTCTTTAGTTGTAACTGCAGCGTTTAGCAAATAACTTAATTGATGTTGATCCATTTTATGTAGATAAATGCCACTAATCTCTTTTAATGAAGCTAAGCCGTGCGCCCTTTTTTGAGAAATGTATTTTTCGCCATAGAATCTGTATTGATCATGAACATCATCCCAACCTTTTATTTTTTGGAGCGTAATTTTCTTTTTCAAATCAATCAAATCTGTTTCTGGCATTAATTGTCCTCCAATATTTACCCATTTGTTTCTGCTTGTTTTTGCTGGTAATGATTTACACAAATCATTAATTCCGGCAAACTCATTTTCTTGGATTAATGCAATTAAATGCTCAACTCCATAATAAAGAATAATATCCTCAAATACTTGATAAGCTTCTAAAACCTTTAATAGCAATGTTTTTCGCTTACTGTTCTCAATGTCGTAAGCAATAATTTCTAGTTGATTAACTATTTTATTTTTACTTTTTAGTAGGAGCTTACCAACTTCCATAGTTTCTTGATCTGAACTAACACTAGTTTTCTGACTTAGTAAATAAGCTTTTCCAGTATACAATTCTAATAAATTAATTGCTGTAAATATTTCATTAATTGAATCTGGTGCTAGGTAGTTGTATTCTAGCGTTTGAGTTTTATCAATTCGCTTATCTCTATCAGTATACTTCCAAGCATTTCGAGCCAATGCATACATATTGTACAAAAACCAATATGCTGGCATAATAGTAAGTTGATCATTGTGAACATCATTACTAATTAATGAAAAGGGTATTTTAATATTTAATTCTGCAGGGTAGTCACCTTTATTAACCATACTAAAAGAAGCAAAAATGGAATTATGCTTTAGGCTAACACACAATCCTGGCCAAAATCCTCTACCCATAATTATTTCACCGTCAGCGCTTCTGCTATTATGGTTAGAACCAATAGTTGCACCAGCTGCAATATTGCTTTGCCCCATTACCAGAGCAGCACATAAAAAAGAATTGTTGTGGTGTTGCTCATGTGCAGGGAAAATTAATGAATTCAAAACTTCGCAACAGGATATAGTTGCATTTTGACCTAGATATGAATTAATTAGTCGAGCGCCATATTTTAATTGAGAATGATCGGCCATGATAAAGCGAACAGCTTTAACTCCATAAAATAGCCTGCAACCAAATCCGATAATGCCATTTACTACTTCACATCCTTCACCAATTTGTGTTCTACCCTCAGGGCCAGAATTAACGGTTAAATTTTTTAATTTATTGGCACCTTTAAAATAGGCATCAGGGCCTACCCAAACATCTTTGATTATTTTACAGTTTTTAATTACTGTTCTATCGCCAACTTTTCCGTAGTAGCCTCTTTTAGTGTCGCATTTTTTTTCAGTAAACTCTTTAAATTTTTCTTGCAAAATTTTATCATCTCTAAATCTGCTCCACAAAAATGCATCACCAGGAAGCATTCCATTAAAAGGCATTACTCTTCTGCCAGTATTTTCATTGCATATTTCCATCCAAATTCTCACATCTTCTTGCTCATCTTCTTTTAAAACTCCGGTACCAAATTTTGCATGATTGGTGGTTACTAGTTCATTTACATTTGTTATAATAGCTTCGCTTCCAATAATGTAATGTGAAAGGTAATGCACATTATTGATTACTACATTATCACCAAAATCGCAACTGATGATGGTAGAGTTATAAAGGCCAACTGGTGCTTTTAAATCACTAAAACTCAAACAAATCGGTTCTAATTTACCGATTCTAACTAGTCCATGAAATTGACAATTTTTTACCAATTTCGGATTGAATAAATTGGAGACTAAAATATTGTTCCAGTCATCCGAAGTGTTGCCGTTGCGCACCAACATTTCAATTTCCTCAGCCATTAACTTATGGTAATTGATTCCATTTTTAATTTGAATATTTCTCAAATAATATTCGTCTTTCCCTTTAGGAATTTGGTGGTCTTTAATAAAATTATATCCTAAAGAATTCAGTGGAGATTTAATGATATTGTTTTGTGGCATAGTTTTCAAAGATACTATAAAATAAAAAGAGGCTGCTTTGTAAAAGTAACCTCTTTCAAATGCGTGAAAATACCGTTTATAGCGGGTTTTGAACAATAGCTTTATTCTGATTCATTTCATCTTGAGGAAATAAGAATT